>CAYZUC010000004.1:24096-66574 GCA_964481705.1 uncultured Lachnospiraceae bacterium | reverse complement strand
CGCTAAAATCAATCTTTAATTGTTGGTATCCATCTCAGTAGCAGCTGTATCTTCCGTTGTCGTCAACTCTTCTATTGACTTCGAACATGTTGTCGGTATAGATGTATTCATTACATATATGTTGTCAACATCCTGATCGACAATCAGATAATATTCTCTTGTAATTTCGTTCTCCATTCCAAACGTAAATGTCTTTGTACCCTCTGCAGTAGTGATTGTAATCACATTACTTGGATCTTCAAATCCAAAATCCTTACCTTTTGCGTCGGAACCCGTTATCTTCCTATCCGCAGTAAGATTTTCAAAATCCATTAACATCATACTAACTACATCTTTCTTCACAGGTACGGATGCGTCCTGCTCAAGCGTCCAATCATCTCCCTTTCTCACAAGTTTCAAAGTGTCACCTGATACCGTATAGGAAAATTCCGTAATATCACCTTGTGATACGGAATACAGATGAATCGCATCCTTTACAGAATCTTCTTCCTGTTTTTTTGATTCCGTATTATTGATATGACGAACCATATAAAAGCTTCCAATTAACAATAGCAAAATAACTACCAATATCATCGTTAAACGAAATTGTTTTTGCATTATTTCCTACGCCTCCTAAACCAAAGAACAAATCCCAAAATCAAGAATGCTGCCGGAAGAAGTATCGTTACTACAAGACTCCATATCGCCATGGCACTTCTTGGAATCATTAAATTCGATTGTTCATAAGATTTTACCGGAACAGATACCGTTACTTCATGGTCAACCATCATGGATAATGCATTCATGACCATTTCTGTATTGCTTCCGGAGACTGCTTCATCAATAGTATCTTCCAACATACTTTCTGTAGTAAAGTAGACAATTCCGGTTTCTCCATCTTCAACCTTCTCCTGTACATATACACCCAGAGCAAATGGACCCTCTACATCTTCAGCACTCTTTTCCATACTTGCGTTTTCACTTAGATCCTTCTTTGCATAAGAGGTTTCTGAAGATTGTAAAAGCTTTGTAACGGTTAGACCCTCTCTTTGATTCTCTTCTACCTCCAGTCCTTGCGCATAGGGAAGGAAAACATAGCGATTCTGATCGGATATTGATGACGTAACATCATTACCAACACTGACTGTCGGAATGAGATAAAATGGATTTTGATAGTAATGACTTTGATCCTGTTCCACCACAAGACCATCTACCAGTTTCACTCCATAATCATTCATAATAGAGTTAAAATTCGGCATGGGATCCTTTACATAGGAAGATAGCAGCAACGCCTTGCCACCTTTCTTCAGATAATCCTTTACCTTCTTTGTATCCTCCTCAGAAAAATCCTTTGTTGGAGAAACAATACAGATTGCGGATGCATCTTCCGGTATGGACTCGCAGCTTAAGAGACTCAAGTCTTCTGTTTCAATATTCTCCTTTGTAATACTGCTTTTTAATCGCGTTGTAAGTGTTGCCTCATTATGTCCTGTAATACAATAGATCTTAGGCATTTCATTACTTGTTACATATGCAATGGCGCTTGTAATCTGTCCCTCTGCATCATAACCGGTCGTTTTCTGCTGACCTGTCTGGTAATCCATATCGATCTGATATAAATCCATGTAAGGGATTACCTTATTCCTTTTTTGTCCTACTACAATCAAACTGCCTGCAGTCGCATCTGATGCATTATATTCGGATGCAAAGTTTGGATTTAAGGTTGGATCCTTATATTCGACCTTAACATGCTTGGATAGATCATGATACTTGTTCAACGTCTCTCCAACGGTAGTATCCGAATTATCCTCCTTTGCAAGGACATAAATCGTTACATCCTCTTTTAATGATTGCAGCATCTCCTTTGTCTGATCCGTTATTGAATAAATTTTTTCATTGGTAGCATCTACTTTCGTGATACTCTCCGGTACTTCGTTCACTACAATATTTACAACTATGGCAATAGCAAGTACGACAACAATTGTAATCTGACTATATGCTGTGATTTGAATGTTTTTACTCGATATGGAATATCTCCTTTTTTGAATGGACTCATACGTCAAAAACAGGAACAGTACAATTACGGATAAAAAGTATACAACTGCATTTAAATCCAGAATTCCCTGCATCATATTATCGAGTCGTTGTCCCATATCAAGCCATTGCAATGCTCTTGTAAAAAGATTTCCAACACTTGATATCAGGCTGGAGATGCCATTCATAATATAGCTCAGTAAAAGAATAGCAAATGTAATAACTGCAGCTATGATTTGATTCTCTGTAATAGAGGAAACAAATAAACCGATTGCGATGCAAGAACAACCAAACAGGAAATATCCCAAAACTGCAATATACGATTCTGCGTATGGTATCTTTCCAAAGGACCGGAGTACAAATGGATAGATACTAAGTATCAATACAGGAATTGCAAATACACAAATCATGGAAAAATACTTTCCTAAGACAATCCGAAAGATACTTACCGGAGAGGTCAATAATAACTGATCTGTTTTCTGTCTTCTCTCCTCTGAAAGAATTCTCATTGTGAGAATCGGTGTCATGATCAGGAAAACAAACATCGTGCTTCGAATCGCATAGGATAAATACATATATCCGCTGCTCAGATTAAATGCCGTAAAATAAATGCCAAGAAACAGTAAATTTACTGCGATAAACAAACATCCTGTTACCGACTGAAAAAATGCTCGGAATTCTCTTTTAAATACTGCTATCATGATCCACTGCCTCCTCTTTTGATACTGTCTTTTCCGTCTCAGATAGTATCTCGTCCTTAATCTGCTCTGCAGAGCCCTCATCCTCTGTTAATTCCAAGAATACATCTTCTAATGACCTATCGGATAACTGCATTTTCATAATAGCCTTCTTATGTTCTGCACATCGATAAAAAAGCTGTTCACGAATATCTTCATCATTTTTTGTCTTAATCTCTACATCCTGAGACAATGCAATAGCAGATGGATGAATCTCAAAGTGCTCTACTGTTGTCATATTGCTTAATAAATCCGTTATTTCTTCTTGCGTTCCCTTTATCGTCATATTCAGACAGCTTTTTTCCTTCATTCGATTTCCAAGGTTCTCTGGCGTATCACTGGCCACTAATTTTCCTTTTGAAATAATCATAATGTGGTCACATACTGCACTAACTTCAGACAAGATATGCGAGCTCAAAATAATAGTATGTTCTTTTCCCAATGACTTAATCAAATCACGGATTTCAATAATCTGTTTGGGATCCAGACCAACCGTTGGCTCATCCAGAATAATGACCTCTGGAAATCCAAGTACTGCCTGAGCCAGTCCCACTCTCTGACGATATCCTTTTGACAGGTTCTTGATCAATCGATTCTTCATATCGGTAATGCCTGTCATTTCCATGGCATCCTCTGTCTGTCTTTTTCTTTCTGTTTTGAGGACACCCTTTAATTCCGCCGCAAAAAGTAAATACTCATATACTGTCATATCCATATAAAGAGGAGGTAATTCCGGTAAATATCCAATACTCTTCTTTGCTGCTTCTGGTTCTTTTACAATATCATGACCATTGATGGTAACTGAGCCACTGGTTGCTGCCAGATAACCGGTAATCATATTCATAGTTGTACTTTTCCCGGCACCATTTGGTCCCAGAAAACCATATATTTGTCCTTTTTCTACAGTAAAACTTAAGTCATCCACTGCGATATGATTCCCATATTTCTTTACTAAGTTCTTAACTTCTATCAATGACATTTCCTCCCTTTTCTTACTTTGCAACTCAATATAGTATTTATTTGTGAAAAGTATGTGAACGTTGCCCAATCATTTACATATACTAGGGTAAATAGTCATAACAGGAGTCATTTATGGAACAAAACTTTCAACACTCTTTTCCTACTTTTCCTATCGCCATGGCTTACGTACCATGGCAGAAATTTCATTCCTTGTATGACCTCGAGAAGGGGTTTCATGCAGGTACAATTTTTCCCGAGCTCGATAAACCATTCTTAGGTCGGAGGTGTATCGGATGACAAGAGAACAGCTTCAGCTCCTACGCTATATTCAGATACTTGATTTTACGTTATATGATCTTAATTTATTCCTGGATACTCACCCGAAAGATGGTGAAGCACTCCAATACTATCATCATTACAATATGCTTTTAAAGAAATCCATGGAAGAATATGCTGCTCTTTATGGTCCACTCACCTGTCATGATGTCTGTAAAAATGAAACAGAATGGAAATGGGTAGAATATCCATGGCCATGGGAAGGAGTGTGCTCATAATATGTGGGAATATCAAAAATTTTTACAATATCCAGTAAATATCACAAAACCCAATGGTAAATTAGCACAGACTATCATGTCGCAATTTGGTGGTCCAAACGGAGAAACCGGAGCCGCAATGCGGTACTTATCACAGAGATATACTATGCCTTATCGTGAAATAGCAGGTCTCTTCACCGATATTGGCACCGAGGAAATGGCTCACCAGGAAATTATCTGTGCCATTGTATATCAGCTGACACGTAACTTGTCTATGGAGGAGCTTGAAGCAAGTGGGTTGGATAAATATTATACCGATCATACACTTGGTCTGTACCCTGTGACTGCCAGTGGTGTACCATTTGATGCTCAGACTTTCCAAAGCTGTGGTGATCCAATCACAGACATCAGTGAAGATATGGCTGCAGAGCAAAAGGCCCGAACTACCTACGATAATCTTCTGCGTTTAATTGATGATCCCGAAGTCTGTGACCCTATTCGTTTCTTACGCGAGCGAGAAATTGTACACTATCAACGTTTTGGCGAATCACTTCGTATTGTTCAGGATAAACTGAATGCAAAGAATTTCTATGCTATGAATCCTGAATTCGATACCTGTATCATTGGAAATGATTAAACATAGAGCCTTCTGATACGGACAAAAAAAGGAACGACCCAAGTCGTTCCCTACATAATCTGTTCTGCTTACCGTATATCTCCAAGGAAAAATAATGCCATGGTTCCAGGACCGGAATGGGAACCAATGGTCGGTCCAACTTGGTTGATAATACAATTCTCGATTCCAAATCGATTTCTCACAAGATCAGCCACATACTCTGCCTCTGCCTGACAATCCCCGTGACTTATAAAGAAAATATCCTGTTTACCGCGAAAACTACCGATATGTTCGTCCATATAATCTACAAGCGCCTGTAACGATTTCTTTCGTCCGCGAACCTTTCCAATAGCTATCAGTCTTCCCTCATTATCCACATGCATAACCGGCTTAATGCTGGCAAGTGTTCCAAAGAATGCTGCTGTTCGGCTAACTCTCCCGCCTCTATACAAATGATTCAAATCATCTACAGTAAAGCTATGAACAATGTTCAGCTTATGCTCTTCCAACCATTTCGCATTTTCTTCCATCGTCATGCCTGCTTCTTTGTTCTTTACGGCATAGTATACTAAAAGTCCTTCTCCGAGAGAAGCACAAAGCGAGTCTACAACAATAACTCTGTTTTCCTTTAACTCATCATTGATTTCCTCCGATGCCAAACGTAAATTATTATATGTGCCTGACAAGCCGGAAGTAAATGCAACATGAAGAACATCATATCCCAAATCAACATACTTCTGCAGTAATTCTCTTGCTTCTTCAGGATTAACCTGTGACGTAGTAGGCATAGCACCTGCACGTACCCTTGCATAGAAATCCTCAGGAGACAGCTGTTGACCTGCTCCATACGTAACACCATCAATCATATAAGAAGAGTTTACAAATCCCAAGTTATGAACAGATATAAAGTCCATCGGCAAATCTGCAAAGCTTTCTGTGCATATCACATAATCTCTCATAAGTAATCCTCTTTTCCCTCTAACATAAAAACATAGTACCATTTTTCCATCTACTTTTCAATGAAATCATTCGGTCTGGTTCGAAAAAACCTCCTCTTTAGACTTTTAAGAGAAAAAGGAATCAATGGATAGATATAGGAACCGCCCGATACCGTTCGGTTTCTAATTATTGCTGTTAGAGATATCACGATTCCACCCAAGTAACCATAAATACCAAATATCGCAGTGAGAATAAGTGTAAGAATTCGAAGAAATTTCAATGCATATCCGAGCTCGTAATTTGCCTGCGTATAGTTCGCGACAGCTACAAATGACATATATAGCATAACCTCTGCATTAAACCATCCAGAGTCCACGGAGAACTGTCCCAACACAATACCAGCCACTACGCTTAATGGAGTAGTCAACATACTTGGTGTGTTTACTGCAGCAAGCTTTAGGCCGTCAATAGCCAGTTCCAGAATTAGAAACTGAACAATCACCGGAACATAAGAATCTTCTTTCATCAAAATGAATTCTAATGATTCCGGAAGCCATGATGGATGATTGATAAGAAGTAGGAATGTGGGTGTCAAAATATAAGTTAGAATTGTTATGATGAATCTGGACAATCTCAGATAGGTTCCTGTCAATGGTGGGAAATAATAGTCATCTGCTTCTTCAATAATATCAAATATGGATGTTGGCAAAATCATTGCTGATGGTGAATTATCTACAAGTATAATAAGATTCCCCTCCAAGGCCTGCGCCGCTGCGGTATCCGGTCTTTCTGTATATTTGAATTTTGGAAATGGATTATACCATTTCCCTTTAAAAAGACATTCTGCAAGGCTTTCCTGATTCACCGTTAACGCATCTACATGAATATTATCAATACGTTCACACACGAGGTCCAATACCTTTTTGTCTACCCGATCTGACATGTAGCACACTGCAACATCTGTTTTAGAGGTTTCTCCAATACAATGCATTTCCACTCGAAGCTCTGTAGAGCGAATTCTTCTTCTAAGTAAGGCCGTATTAAAAACCAGTGTTTCAACAAAACCATCCTTCGAACCTCTAAGTGCTTTGTCCTTTTCCGGTTCTTTCACACTTCTGGATGGATATGTTCTACAATCCAGCAAAATACACTGTTCATAACCCTCAATAAAAAGTGCCAACACTCCTGACAATACATCCTTCTCAATACTTTCGTACTCGTCCTTCAGATCCACTTCCACATAAGGCATATTCTTCTTGCTCATCTCATGAGCATTTTGTGGCATAGCTTCAGCTTTTATTGTACCAAAATACTGTAGCATCTTTTGCATCGTATCATCCTTTAAAAATCCATCAATAAAATAGAATACCGATCTTTTACCACCAATATCAATGATACGATATACAACATCAAAATTTGTAGTAACTGCAAGCTTCTCATTCATGTAGTTCAAATTTTGTTCAAAATCTTTACTTATTTTCATAAAAAATGCTCCCTTTTGACTATAATCATTTCTGATTATTGTGCCGAAAAGGAAGCAAATTATTCCAAATCTTTTTATTTTCCGGTAGATCCAAAACCACCAGCACCACGTTCCGTATCCGATAGCTCATTAACCTCTTCAAATTCCATGGTCAAGTACTCCATTACTATCATCTGTGCTATTTTCTCACGAGGCGTAATTACACGTTCCTGATCACTATCGTTATGAATAGCAACGATATAATTGCCACGATAATCCGAATCACACACTCCTACACAATTTGCAGGACGTAACCCCTCCTTGGTTGCCAGACCGCTTCTTGCAAAAATACCGGCGAAATACCCATCTGGAAGTTCAAATTGAAGACCCGTATCAATCTTTGCTGTCTGATGAGGTGCTATGGTAACCGGCAATGGAATCGCCGCATAAAGGTCATATCCTGCTGCTTTACTGCTTCCACTTGTTGGGAGTACTGCTTCTTCTGATACCTTTTTCACTTTAATCTTCATAAATATCTCCATTCTTATTTGTAATAATCCGGACAATAAATCACAGGATCTTCTAATTCATGCTGTAATGATTTCTGAACATCAATCACCCTCTGATTCTTACTTCCCTTCCATAGAAGGTTTACATCTCTTTCTTCTATGTGGAATTCTCCATCTACAAGTACATCCACATATTTCATACATGGATAATGAGAAATATGCTCCCATGAATCACCTGTATATAGCCAGATGGTTTTGTCAGGATACTTTTCCTTTATCTCTTTCATTAACTGCTTGGTATCCGCAATATTTGCTACATGGAGTGGATCTCCACCGCTCAACGTGACTCCGGAGATATAATCCTTGTCCAATTCGGCAAATACTTCATGCTTTGCTGTCTCGTCAAATGGTAAGCCACCATTAGGATCCCAAGTAATCGGATTCTGACACTCCTTACAGCAGTGAGAGCATCCTGCCACCCACAGAACAACACGAAGACCATCACCGTTCTTCATATCATCTTTGGTAATATTATGATAACGCATTCTAATCCTGCCTCCGCGATTTACATACTTTTTCTTTCCGATATTTCTGACATTTTGGCATCATTTAGTCTTGTATCCCCATGTACACGGGAATAGGACAAATAGCCATTCATACGATCAATTTTCGTCAGGTTCTTACTTCCACATACCGGGCAGACATCCATATCCAACTCCTGGTGTCCACAATCATCACAATAAGATAGAGACATATTGACTCCTTCATATAATCCCATATCCATTGCACGATGAATCAAGGTCTTAACAGCCTCCAAATTATAATCGATGGGATACTTTACATACTGAATCTTTCCTCCATTGGATAATTCCCAAAAACGATACTCCAAATCCTGTTTTTGAATTGGGGTAATATCTTCTGAAACATGACAATGAAAGCCATTCGATACATAGTCACGATCGGATACATTTTCGACAATTCCATACTTTTTCCGAAACTGCTTTACCTGAAGTCCACATAGATTTTCGGCAGGAGTAGCGTAAATTGCATATAGATTACCATCCTCCTCCTTAAATTCATTTACTCTTTTATTAATATACTCAAGAACTTCCAATGCAAAATTACCATCTTCTGCGAGCGATTTCCCATTATATAGTCTCTGCAATTCATTAAATGCTGTAATTCCAAAGGAAGCAGTCGCCGCCTTAAGAAGCGGTTTGATTTTGTCCGTTAATTTTAAATGACCTCCATAGAAACCGCCCTCACAATAGGCCAGAGGATTTGTGGAAGCTCTCATCTCTCCCAGATAAGCATAGGTACGTATATGAAGCTGACGTATCAGATTTAAGTAGTAATCAAGTACCTGGTAAAAATCCTTGCTCTCATGCCTTGCTTTTGCGAGAATCATTGGAAGGTGAAGAGAAACTGCACCAATATTAAATCTACCAACAAATACCGGAACATCCTGGTCATCTGCTGGATGCATACCTCCTCTTTCGTACCAAGGTGAAAGGAACGCCCTGCAGCCCATAGGAGAGATAATCTTACCATATTGTTTATACATACTTGCAATATATCCACGTCCTGTCAGGCTAAGCCAATCAGGATACATAGTCTTACTTGAGCACTTCACTCCTGCTTCAAAAACCTCTTCAAGCTCTTTCCCCTTACCATGTAAATTTTCATCATAAAGAAATACGATTTTGGGGAATAGTACAGGCTTCCTGCACTCCTTCTTACCCTGTCCTTTTCTTCTTACATTTAACATCTGAATGGTAGCAAGTCTCGCAAAACGTCCGGTTCCCGTTCCTGCCGTAACCGTAATAAACGGATAATCACCACGGCTGGAGGCTACGGTATTGAATTTATACTCCCATCCCTGAAATCCCTGTTCAAAATCTCTTTTAATATCCGCATAAGCTTCGGATTCTGCATTCTCCTGATCCACTCCCAGACGTAAATACTTCTCCACATACTTCTTATAAGACCTCTCTGCATATGGTTCCAGTATCAATTCTACATTAGGTACCGTAAATCCGCCATACTGTTGACTCGCCGCACTCAAGACGATATCTCCGATTACATCAAATGCAACATCCAGACTCTTCGGCTCATTGTACCAGATATTACCCATCTCGAAGCCACCACTTAGAACGGTTGCCACATCAAATAAACAGCAATTCATGGTATCCCTTCTGGCTGACATATCATGTACGTAAATATAACCATCTCGACAAGCTTGAATCTCTTCTGTCGTCATAAAAAACTTCTGATAAAGCTCTTTATTAAACTGATTGAAAATCAAGCTCCTTTTTGTTGATACCAACGCTGAGTCCGTATTGGAATTCTCCTTATCTCCTACATACATAATGGACTGGCTCTTTTTATACACATCATCCATCATTCGGACAAAGTCCTGTTTATAATTACGATAATCGCGGTAGCTCTTTGCTACTATCGGTTTTACCTGTTCTAAGGAACTCTCCACAATATTATGCATGATAGAAATAGGAATCTCTTCATTCTCTAATTCATCAACGCGATCAATAACATTCTGACAAATATATTCTTTCTCGTTAGGAGTAAACTTGGTCAATGCACGATATGCACTCTTCCCAACCGCATCTATTACTTTTTGTACATTAAAAGCTTCCAAGGTACCATCTTTCTTAATTACCTTCACCGGCAGTTTTGGGACAAACTTTCCCGAATAATCCGTTGCTTCTATCTCCTGACTCATCCTTTTCCTCCCTGACCCGTAATTCCGCATTTGCGTATATAGTTACTTCTCAGTTGCTTTTCACTATATCTTGTGGTTCTTATTCAGTATAAGGGAATAAAAAAAGAGTGTCAAGGCGATATCAGGAAAGAAATTTTTTTTCACGATATCAACAAATTGACACTCCTAATTTTGTTCACTATTATTTTCAACAACAGAAATAAACTGATCTTACTCTTCTATCTTCTATTCTTCTTTTGCTGAATCCACTACAACCTTAGCATCCTTCCTCTTTCTTAAAAACTTTCCAATAAAAATGGAAGCTATGATAGATGCAGAAAATACTGCAAAAACAAGTAAATAGCTCAAAAATGTATTAACAAATGCAAT
This sequence comes from uncultured Lachnospiraceae bacterium, assembly GCA_964481705.1. Classification (GTDB taxonomy): domain Bacteria; phylum Bacillota; class Clostridia; order Lachnospirales; family Lachnospiraceae; genus CAYZUC01. Next base: position 55,696 of record CAYZUC010000004.1, on the reverse strand, counting down.
AAAATTAGACATGATATCCTCCTCTTTACGTGCTCACTAAATTACTGTACTTTTATCTGATGAAATCCTTTTTTACCCTTTTTAATAATTAAAGTACCATCAGCATCAAGGTCATTCATTGTAAATACCTGTTTAATATCAGTAATCTTTACATCATTGACCGTTACGCCGCCCTGCTCAATCAATCTTCTCGCCTCCGAACGCGTCGTACACAGCTTCACTTCAACCATCATAGAGATAAGATCTTTTCCTGCTTCCATTTCATCCCTTTTAAAGGTAGTGGTAGGCATGTCATCACTTTTTCCACCATTTGCAAACACAGCCTTTGCTGCATCCAATGCTTTTCTTGCTTCCTCTTCCCCATGAACAATCTTTGTGATTTCGTACGCCAAGACTTCCTTTGCATGGTTAATTTCAGCATCCTGGAGAGCTCCTAATCGACGAACCTCATCCATCGGAAGGAAGGTAAGCAATCCCAAACACTCCTCTACCTTTGCATCCTCTATATTTCTCCAGTATTGGAAGAACTCATAGGGAGATGTTTTGTTCGGGTCAAGCCACACGGCACCCTTCATAGTCTTTCCCATCTTCTTGCCCTCACTCGTTGTAAGCAGCTTGAAGGTGAGTCCAAACGCATCCTTCTGTTCCTTTTTGCGAATGAGTTCAACGCCACCAATAATATTACTCCACTGGTCATCTCCACCCATTTCCAATTGACATCCATAAAGCTGATTTAACTTCAAGAAGTCGTATGATTGCATCAGCATATAATTAAATTCAAAGAACGTAAGTCCTTTTTCCATTCTCTGCTTATAGCACTCAGATGCAAGCATTTTATTGACAGAAAAATGAACTCCTACGTCGCGAATAAAGTTCACATAGTTCAAATCCAACAGCCAATCAGCATTGTTTGCCAAGATAGCATGATCATTATCAAAACTGATAAACTTGGATAACTGTTCCTTAAAGCAAGAAGCATTATGATCTATCTTTTCTCTTGTCATCATGGAACGCATATCAGATTTTCCGGAAGGGTCACCTATCATAGTAGTACCCCCACCTAATAAGGCAATGGGTCTGTGTCCGGCATTTTGCATATGCATCATTGCCATAATCGTAAGAAAATGTCCTGCTGTAAGGCTGTCTGCTGTAGCATCAAATCCTATATAAAAAGTCACCTTCTCTTTTCCTAATAACTCACGTACTTCTTTCTCATGAGTACATTGTTCAATAAATCCTCTTTCACTTAAAATATCATAAACATTTCTTGTTTCCGGCATTTCTATTCCTCCTACGCCTTTTTCACCTACTGACTAATAGTAGCATAAGCACCCTTCATTTTCAACTAATATAACACATGCATCGAAAAAAAGCATGTTATAAAGGATTTCCATCTGCATAATATTCTTTTAAAGTAGTTATTCCATCCAACACGGAATCATCTGTGATGTAATTATTTTTAATATCCAAATACTCAAGATTTTTATAGTTCCCTATGAAATCTAGAGATTCCACTTGATTATCGCTAAGCTCCAAATGTTTCATATTCGTCAATGTTGACCATTGCTCGTTATTAATAGAAGTAATGTCACAATTGTTTAGACGAAGCTCCTCTAGTTCCGGGTAATTCTTCAAGAAATCAAAGGATGTCATCTCTATGTATGATAGATTAAGCTTCTTTAACCCGGAAGCTTTCTGAAAGCGTTTCATAAAATCTTGTATGGTCATCGTATCAAAATAACAATTCTCACAAGTATCATAGCTGTAATAGGAATTATCGATTCTCAATCCAGACAGATTTAACTCTTCGAGATTAGAATAATCCCCACATAATTCTTCTGGATTAATCCCCATTTGACAACCACTTAAATTTAATGATTTTATCTGATTTACACGAAAAAGTCCACTGACATCACTAACAAAATCAGTACCACTTACATCCAATGTTTCCAAATGTTCAAAATCACTCAAAAATGTATAATCTCCGGGCACAGTTATCATATTCGTAAGATATAATTCCCGAAGGTTCTTCATTACAGGTAAATATTCCGGAAGACTGTCGCCCATCAGGATGTCCATACGGAGCGTTTCCATCTTTGTCATGTTCTTCAATACTTCATCATCGTAAACACAACACAGTGACAGATTTCGAATCTCTGTGAGCTTCTGCATTGCTGAAAGATCCAATTCGGTTAATCCGTTCGTACTTTTCAAATCCAAGGTCAAATCCGTTAAACCTTTAGCATACGCGAAACCACTATAGTCGCTTAATTCTCTGTTGTTCGCAATGGTTAATTTTGTTAAATCAGGTAGACTCTCCAAAAAATTTAGATTTAAAATAGAAGTATCCACTATTGCCAATTCTCGCAGTTGCGATAAATCCGTAAGGAAATTGACTACCTTAACATCATCTCCATTTGCATCTAAATAGATTGCTTCAAGATTTTGCAGCTTCGAAAGCTGTTTATACTCTGCAATTTGATTATCAATCAGACGAAGTTCCTTCAAATTCTGGATTGATGCCAATGGAGTCAAATCTGAAATATTGGAATAATCAACTTGTATTGTTTCTAGATTTGTAAAGCACTGAAGTCCATCCAAACTATCAACATCCTCAAGGTCCATCCATTCAATCTGATCCACCGGTAAATACTGCTTCATTCTCTCTTCGTCTGGTGTATCATGATAGATAATATGACGAAGTCTGGGAAAAGTATTATAATCTAGTGTATCAAGTTGATATTCGTGTAAATCTACTACTTCTATTCCATGAAAATTCTCATAAAGAGAATTTAGATCTTCATTACTCATAAATTGATATTCATACATGTCACCGGTAAGTGGTAATTGTAATTTATGAATGGAGAGAACGATATTTTCATCCTGATAGGAATCCAGGATATATTCGAATTCAACGCAGGAATCATACGTTACAACATCAAAATCGAGATATTTGACACGCTCGTAATCTTCATTTGTGAGGTCCTCGGGGCTCTTTCCAAATACTTTTTCTGCAAACTCCGTTTTCAGTCTCTCGCAATTCTCTTTTATTGTTTCATTTTCCGGTTTACTGTTTTCAATAACCGCGGATGGAACATCTGTAACATCATAGTGCCGTTCTTGTGGTTCTTCTCTAAGAGTCTGAAACACTTCCACACCTATTGTAAACAAGACAGGGAGAAATAATAAACCAATAACCAATAACGTTAAAGCTGTCAGTCGTCTTTTCTTATCCGGATCAATACTTCTAATTTCGGATTCCGTAGTTGTTTGATATCGATATTGATCTTGTTTATTTTGATTCGGTACCTGTTCCTCTATAGAATACTCACAGCCACAATACTCGCAGCGAATTATTTTGCTAAACTTTCTTAATCGAATTGGAGCCCCGCAAGATTTACACTTATAATCTCTTGGATTCAGCTTTACTGACATAGCATACCTCATTTCAGAAACTTACATAATTTACAAACCCAATATTGATATTATAATAAACCATTTGATTTGTAAACTAAAAATCTGCACAACGCAAAAGAAGCATTGGATATACCAACGCCCCTCCGCAATTTATCATTAGTCTAGTTAGAGAACATGTAAGCAGTTGTAAGTTTTGTACCGGAACCTGAATCTGAAACATAAGTAGCAATCCCAATCCTTGTATAAGAACCAAAAACCATATTGCTGTAGTGAGTAGGGGAAGCAACTAAATTATCATACATCAGCTGGGCTGCCTGGGCTTGTTCCTCCGAAGAAAAGCCAAATCCTGAATACTGTACATAGGATAAGTTCTCACCTCGCCATTTACTTGCACTTATCATGTCACATCCCTGAGATCCATCAGGTCTGGTGTGACTCCAAGCTGAAGATGCCTCTTGTGCTCTTACGTTTGCATAACCACATAACTGGCTGTCAAGTGATAATGCGCTCAAGCCTTGAGAAGCTCTCAGGTTATTTATGTCCGTCAACAGTTGGTCATTCACCTGGGAAACATCTTCTGCAAATACAGGTATCGATACCATCATCGTCATTACGAAAGTAAGTATCATAGCCTTAATAACGAGTTTCGCTTTCTTCATTTCATTTTCCTCATCTTCCTGATGTGGAAAACTAATATGGAAGGCTGGATTCCGATCTAAATTCTTATCAGATACATTCGGAGTATCCGGCAACTGGCTACCTATTCTTTCTGGAACAGGCCCTCTAGCTTTGCGTCCTTATCTCACGATAAGTTTGCCCATATTTAGTCTTCTCGTTCAAAGTTCCTAAAATAAAAAATAAGCCATATCAAAGGACATTGGCTTAACTTACGGCTTACGCCGGCAGCTGGCTATCTATCTCTCACGAGGGTAGACCCTTAAGCTTTGCGTCCTTATCTTTCAATAAGTTTGCTTACTATTTATTTCTACTTATATAATACACATTTTGATAAGTAATGTCAACTACTATTTCAAGAAAAATCAATATAACACAATATTATTTGGACTCCGTTACACGAACGGTAACGGAGTCCAGTTTACAAATCAATTATTGCTTTACTTTGAAGAACGTTTCTTTTTCTTTTTACTGCTTATAAAGATACATACCACTGCTGCTCCTGATAATGCAAATAGGATAGCCCAGAATCCCATATTGAGATCATCTGCTGTAATTGGTGAAGCCACTGCTCCAAGTACTCCTGTGGTAGGTCCTCCAACAAGTCCAATCACACTGGTTGTGATATTTGTTGTTGGTGGATTCTCCTCATCATGAGTGGTGGAAGATGTTGTCTTTTTCTTTGTTGTTTTCTTAGTCGTACTTGAGCTTGAACTTGAACTTGAAGATGAACTTGAGCTTGTTGGCGGCTCGGTCTCTTCCACAAAGTTCTCAATCTTTCCGATATCTACATAAACACCTGCTTCGCCTTTCGCTCCACTAATCTCGAAGGTATAAATCAATGGAGTAACACCATCTTCATCCTTGCGAATCTCATATCCGTCTGGTGCTTTTGTCTCCATGAAGTAATACTTATCCCATGGAAGACCCTTTACATTCAAGCTACCATCAGCAGCTACGGTTAACGCCCTAACCTTAGAGCCGTCTCCCTTTACATCATAAACACCATCTGATACATAAGCAGCTTCCACAAGATAGTAAACATCTCCATCTAATAGCTTTCCTGCAGCTGCCTGAACAGGATTCTGCGGTGTTGCAGCATATAATTCAAAGTTTGCTCCAGAAAGAGTCTGATTCATACTTACCGGACCAGTCTTAAGTAACTTAACCGTTCCCCATGGCTTATCTTTCATTACAACCATCTTGGATGCTGATTCAACGAATGTTCCGTTTTCATCTTTTACAAATACTTTACCATCTTCATCAATCTTGAATACAACATCTGCCGTTGTATCATAACCAACTGGTGCCATTTCTTCATGTAAAGTATACTCTTCTCCAGCTGTTAAAAGATTTGCTGAAATAGCTCTTGGTTCTCCGGTTGATGTAAACCTGTCAATTACCTTGTTATTCTTATCAAGTATTGTTAATACCGCTCCTGCCAATTCCTTGTCACTTACGATATCAATTTTGTTGATAGACAAGGATAACTCTTTATCCATCATTACAAGTGTATTATTCTCAGAAACCACTTTACCGTTTTCAACTGCGCCAACGACATCGCCATTATCATTGAGAATATTAACTTTTCCGTTGCTATCCAGCATAAAGCGAATAGCTTTCGTCTTAGAGTATCCCTGCGGTGCTTTTTCTTCAACAAGCTGATACTTTGTATTAATAGATAATATCTTCTCCGGAATCATCGTTGATGCACCGGATACTGTGGTCCATCCATATATCTTATTGCCACTTAATCCATCTTCATAAATACCCAAGGTAGTTCCCGGGATTTCTTCTGTACCGGTAATATTTCTCTTGCTGATATTGATTTCGATAGGATCATCTACCATAACAATCAGATTACCATCAGCTTCTACTCCCTTGTTGTTTTCACCTACGTATACTTTACCATCCTGACTGGAAATGTAGAATGGAATAGGCTCTGAAATAATATATCCCTTCGGTGCATTCAATTCAACAAGATAATAGGTAGTATCTACACTTAGTAAATCAAATGGTAATACGTAAGTCTTATTCTCTGACTTCCACTGAGTTACAATTTGTTTTCCTTCTTTGTCCTTTGTAATTGCTAATTCTGCACCTTCTAAGAAGTTGCCTGATGGTGCATTCTTTGCCACTTTACCAATTTCTATAGATTTATAGTGGTTTTCAAATACTACTTCAGGAGTATCACTGATTCGTTCTGCAATATTTGAGAAGAAAGATTTCACACCGTTAATCAGTCCTGTCTGTTCGACTGTTCCTCTAAGCTTTGTCGTTGCTTTCACATCTAAGGTACCATTCTTTTGGTCTTTTACTGTTACTACAACGTCATATACGCTTGGATCGTATGCGATTCCCGGTAAGCTTTCTTTTACCTCACTTATTGTATACTTATACTCCTTGGACTCTGCACCTTTTAAATCATCCTGTGTATAGCTAAAGTAGAATGCAAATTCTCCATTTGCCCCATTTTTACTTGTGGATACTACATTTCCCTCTTCATCCTCAAGTATGAAAGTAAATTCATTTGCAGACAATGGTCTCTCCAGCTCAGGAATAACCTTTAAGCCTGATACAGATGTATTTCCAGAAGCTGTATAAGTATTCTTGAATTCCGGATATTTGGTACTAATTACGTTGCCTTTATCATCCTTATAAATTACACTCGTTTCAACCTGATTATCAACAAGGCTTACCGTAACAAAAGCTTTGTATACGAACCTGCTGATCACATATCCATTACCATCTTTTTCACTTTCTGTGATGGTGTACTCATATGGTCTTGCGTTTACATCATCTTGATTATAGGTAATCTTATCAAATAGGATTGTTCCATCAGCCGCATTTTTAACCGTACTCTTATATCCATCGTTTTCACCCACTGCTGTAAAGGTAAATTGTCCTTCTTCGAGGGTTCTTCCTTCCAGGTTCTTTACTGCATGAAGTACGATTTCATTTTGTGATACAAATTCATTGATAATAACAGCACCGTCCGGTAATGCTTTACCATTCTTACTATAATCAACTGTAACATCTAAATCATTGTCGTTATCATTACCGTCATCTTCTACCTGGACTGTTACGTAAATTGGAGTCTCGTCATATGTGATGTTCGGAAGGTTTCCTTTTTGTTCCCATAACTTGTAATAGAATGTCTTTCCAATATCATTCTGATTATAGTCTACATCAAACGAAAACTCTCCATTAACAACATTGGTTGATACAGCGTTTCCAACTGATTGATCGTGGTTAACATTTGTCTCCTGCATGAAGACTGTAAATTCATTGTCAATCAGTTTTCTTCCAACCAGTACCTTATCACCTTCGATTTTCGCTTTGCCTTTTGCATTATACTCATTATTGAATATAAGTTCAGCAGGCTTACCATTTAAAGTGATTTCCTGTTCAACTCTCAGCTCTCCGTTACCCTTATCACTAACCGTAGCGGTTACAAGATAGTTAGAAGTATCGTAGGTATATCCTGGCTTTTTAGAGTCAATCTCATATACATTATACTTAAATGTCTTTCCGATATCACTCTGATCAAAGGTAATCGGCTCAAAGCCAAATGTATTACCATTATTAACTACTGTCTGTTCTGAATTCGTTTTCTCAACCTGATCCTTATTTTCATTTGTCAGAACAAAGGTGAACTTATTAGTATCTGATAACGTATTACCACTAAGTTTCTTTTCACCGTTTAACTGAAGCTTACCACTTGCTTCATAATTATTGATGAACTGCATCTGATCTACAATGGTAGAATCTGATGTCTTTCTTGTAGGAATTGCTTTGATAGTTCCATCGCCCATATCCTTCAAATCAACTTCTACCGTATAAATCTCCTGAGAATAATCCATCTTTGCCTCATTACCGGATATCTCACGAACATAATATACAAAAGGACTCTTATTTAAATCTGCCTCCGAATACTCAATACTTTTAAATTCAACTGCAGAATATGCTCCATTTGGATCCTTTGTATTTTTAACCTCTTCCAATACTTTATGATCTGCATCTAATAACTGGAATGTAAACTCTTCATTTCTTAGTTCTCTTCCATACAGAGTCTTAACTGCATCAAGACTTACACTTCCTTTTGCCTTGTACACATTAGTAAATACTGGAGTTCCATTAACAACACTACCATTCTCATCTGTTGTAGTAGAAATAATAGAAAGCTTTCCATCTGTTCTGTCATTAGCTACCTGAACAGTAATGGTATATACCTCATTACTATTTGTATAACCAGCTTTTTCTGGACTGGTCTCTCGAATCTTATAAATATGAGTTCCAAGATCCGTAGCTACATCACTCTTGTAATGAATATTCTTGAAAGAAATAACACTACCATCATTTTCTACTGTTTCAATTACTTTTTCCTGACCATTGCTAAACAGTTCCGATAAAGCAAACGTAAACTTCTCATCTGTAAGGGTCTTTCCTTCCAGTCTCTTCTGCGCACTGAATGGAACTTCATTATCAGCTACATAGACATTGTTAAATACAACATCTGAAACTGCAATCTCCGTACCATCCGAGAGAACCTTTGTCTTCTTTGCAGAAACACCAAGAATTCCATTACCAGCTTTATCGTCTACCGTAACAACTACTTTGAAATAAGAATCATCATAAGTAACATTTGCTGCAGTACCCTTATTTTCACTAATCAGGTATGTATGCTCTCCAATATCATCCAAAGTGTAGGTGATATTTTCAAACGCAAATCCACTTGTTTTGCCTTCTGTTTCATTTGTTACATTATCAAATGTATTCACTACTTTACCACTTGCATCAACTTCGCTCATAGTAAATGTAAATTCACCGGCTGACATATCACGTCCGGTCATGTTCTTCGTTCCGTCAATCTTGTAATTTCCAACAGCATCATATTTATTCTTGAATACTACCTTGTCTGCGATGCTATTATCTTTTACAAGGCTCTTCTCCAGGTACATGGTGCCATCATTAGCCTCATATCTAGGCATTACTGTATAGATGTATTTACTTCTATCGCATGTATATCCATCACCATCATTAGTGGTCTCTGTAATAACATAAGTAAATGTCTTATTAATATCATCCTGATCATAGTTTATTTCCGGGAATACGACTTTTTCACCATTGTTATAAACCGTTTCATCAAGATACATGGAGTTATCAGGTGCACCATTTGTCACACCACCCTTGATATTAAATGCAAACTTCTTGCTATGATTAATATCTCTTCCATCTAATGTTTTAACAGCATCAAACTGGATCTGAATATCATTCTTATATACATTCTTAAATTCAATATCATCCGTAGTTAATGAGAAAATGAATTTTACTAACTGATCTTTGATTTTTGTCCACCAAGAGGTATTATCCTTCTTTGCATCTGCTTCTTCACTGCTCAGACACTTTACAAATTTCTCGGTGTTCAGCTTACCTTCACCATTATCAGTTACAGTAACTTTTACCGCATATACTCTGGAATCGTATACGATACCGGTCTTTGTTCCCTGAATTTCTTCTACATAATAGAAGAAATCTTTTGAATTCTGACCATTCAAATCAGCCTGAGTAAAGGAACGCTCAAATGTGAAGGAGTTCTTACCATCGATAAAGTTTCCTGAGTTTGTTGTCTTCTCAATCACATTACCATCAGCATCACGAAGAACAAATTCGAACTCATTAGGATTTAAGCTTCTTCCAACAAGCGATTTCTTACCGGAGAATTCCACTTTTCCTTTTGCACTGTATTCATTATGGAAAGTAACAACATCATTCTCGACATTCTTACTGCTTCCAGAATTGTTTGCAGTAATTTCTTTAACAGCTACTGGATTTCCTTTTCCATCATCATTAATACGTACCGTAATATCGTATACCGTCTCATCATAATTGTAATATTTTTCTTTTACAGTCGGAATCAACTCACGAATCTGATACTTATAAACATTTCCAATATCAGATTTGGTAAATTTCTTGGAATAATCAAAGTTTACATTACCATTCTCATCATTGGATGCATCAAAATTCTTAACATTACCAGAATCAGTTACATCACTAAGTCTGAATTTAAACTCTCCCTTATTCAATTTCTTTCCGTCTAATGTCTTCTTAGCAAAGAAATTAATCTCAGTCTGATTAAACTGGTAATTGGTAAAGGATGCCTTATCTGTTGTAGCCGTTCCATTAGAATAAGTAACAACCGCATTCAGCTTGCCAGTACTAGCATCGTTCTTAACTACAACTTTAACATTATAAATTGTCTTGTCATAGGTAGTATTTGGCTCATCACCTGCAATTTCTTTCACTTTATACTCATAAGTACCGGTCTGAGTATATGTAAGTTTTGTGAACGCAAATGCTCCATTTTTATTTGTAACAAGACCCACTCCCGGTACATCCGCACCATTGGAATCCGTCAACTTGAATGTATAGAGATCATCTGGAATCTGATTTCCAGTGAAAATCTCATTTCCTTTAATTACTGTCTTGTCACCCTTGATCTCTGCTTCACAGGATGCATCATAACGATTTTCGAATACAGCCTCATTCACCTCTACGCCATTTTCATCTCGATAAACCGGCTGTGATGCAACAAGATCATTTCCAACTCTCTGAACCTTAATGGTTGCGGTATATTTCTTCGTCGAGTATGTGTATCCCGGAAGTTTATTATCATAATTCTCTACAATTGTATAAACAAAGCTTCTTTCGGACTTTCCGCCCATATCAGATAAAACATAATTAATCTGATCGAACTGAACAAGACCACCATCCTGATTCTTCTTGGTCTGGAAAAGATTCTCTGCTTTCAAATCTCCAGCTCCACGATATAAATCAAAGGAAAATGCACCCTTAATCAACGGAACCTGCGTTCCCTCTTTGCTCATAACCTTCTTAGCCTGAATCTGAGAACTTGCATCATTGATAAAGAGATTTGTAAATACGATTTCATTACTGTCTTCAATTGTTTTCACAGCTGACAGGACATTATGATCACGATCATATTTTACTTCAATCTTTACATTATATATGGTTTCATCGCAGATAATCTTATCATTATCAGCACCAGTCTCTTTTACTGTGTAATAGAAAGTCTTACCAATATCATCATTAGAGAAAATGAATTTGTTGAATGCAAATGTTCCATCTTCCTTGTTACCTACGTGCTCAACCTTAGTACCAGGAAGTTGATTCTGATATGTCTCATCCGTCTGAACTAATTCAAACTGGAATTCACTTGCTTTCATTTTATAATTGCCGGTTACTTTCTTAAGACCGGTAATCTGTTCCTCACAATTTGCATTATATGAGTTTTGAAACACAATATTCTGTCCACCATTCGGGTCAATCAATACAACATTATTATTGCCTTGAATAAAGCTCTTGTCTTTTGAATAGGTAACAACCGGTGGATTGATTTCTCCGGTTTTACCTCCAGTCACAACAACCTTTGCATAATACACAACATCATCATAGGTGTAATTATCCTTACCACCATTTACTTCGCTAATCTTAAAATAATATTCACCTGCTTGGTAGAATTTAACTTCGTCGAAGTTTACGAAATTCCCAACATTATGCTTCTGCTGAGTAGCGTTTTCAACTACAGCACCATAGCTCTTGATTGGTTCCAAATTGAAAGTGAAATCTCCATCCTTCATTTCAATTCCAGTTAAAACCTTACTAGCTAATGGGGTCCATGTCTTACCATCATTGGATGTATTATAGAATACAATATCTCCGCCGCCATTATTGATCGCATTGCACACTAATATATTTTTCTTTGTAACAGGATCCTGTTTTAATTCAGGAGTAACTGTAACATTGAAATAGGAATCGCTGTAAATATAAGCGGAATCATTTCCAACATCTTCTCTTACAACATATTTAAATGTCTTTCCAACATCTGCAAGCGTAAATCCAGTAATCTTCGGGAACTCAAAATTACCATTTGCATCATTGGTAACGCTGTCTCCAAGCTTTTTCTCCTGTCCATTTACTATCTGATATAAGCTAAAGCTGAATAAACCAGCAGCAGGCTTTTTACCATCCAGGAATTTCTTACCATTGATTACCGCATAACCATCCAGTTCGATGTCATTGTTAATGACAGTAACACCATTGTTAGAAGTTGGCTCTTTGATAATACATTTGAACAAACTGTAATCATCCGGATCGTCAACAACATCCACAACGACCTTATGACTTGTGGTATCACAAATATAACCATCCTTTGCTTCTTCGGTAATGGTATATGTGTAGGTACCCTTTTCTGTATATTCAATAGGCGCAAACGTAACTTCACCATCGCCATTGTTTGTTGCTTTGCTTAAGACATTACCTTTTGCGTCCTTTAATGTGAACTTGAATGTACTGTCACTAAAGTCACTTGGTTTACTCGTTTTGTTAATTGTTTTCTTTGCAGAAAGAACAATACTGCCATTACGTGGCACAGATGTATTATTGAATACAACCTTAGTTCCATCCGTAATCATATTGCCACTGTTAATCTGGCTTACTTCGCCGCATTTATAATATGTACTATTGCAAACAAGCTCAACATTGCTCTCTGTTCCCTTATTTGTAACAACATCTTTTACGATATACTTTACCGTGTCGATATTGTAGCCGGCTGTTCCTCCGGTAGTCTCAGATATTCTATAATAATAGGTTCCTTCATCTTCTGCCTTACTATATCTGATATTATCAAATTCGACATCTGAGCCATTGTTCTGCTTGGTCTGAATATTCTCCCACTTATTAGAAGATGTATTCCACTTGTCCAGACTAAAATTAAAAATCTGTTCCCCATTCGGTGCAGAACCGTTTACTGTCTTATATGCCTTAAATCCAGATTCTGTAGGTTTGAATGTATGTCCATTGTATGGCCACATATGACCCTCAGATCCGGAAGCAAAACGCTTGGCAACAACACATCCATTGTAATTGGAGCCCTGATATTCAACGTATGCATTGGGAGCTACCAGATGTCCTACAATATCAGTGCTTCCATCATTGTGAACATATGTAGCATTCGGTAACAAGTAAACGATACTCATTCCGACATCATCCATCTGCTTATCTGAACCCTGATAAATAGCTGCAAACTGCTTGTTATTGAAATAACAAATCGGGAAATTATCTACTCTCTGAACGGAGCTCGTAATTGTAGTATCTGAGCTATCTCTGTAATTTTCAGTATTAAAATTGATTGATTTGATTCCATCAAAGGTCTCGAAATCATAGGAACGTCCTACTTCCAAAGTCACACGTAAGCCATTCTCATTCGACCATCTTACACCATCAGTCGCTGTCTTGTTCTGAATCATTGATTTTGTAATCTTAGTTTTACCCTTGATTGCACTCGCTTCACTCTTAATGGAATCAAAAGCTGCATCAAAATCAATATAGTTGTCTGTGAATAAAATCTTCATCCAACTATATCCGTCTCTGTTCCAGCCCCACCATCCTGAGGTCTTATTCATATTAGATGTTCCAAAATACTCCTTCTGAACATCCTTACCATTATGACCGTTATTAAAATCACCGGTCAGATTAAAATCTCCTTTTACATAGGAAGAAGCAGGATGATAAAACTTATCTCCCAAACCGATATTACTAAAGGTTCCGTCTCCTCCGACAGCAAAGGAACCTACCATGTGCTGAAGGTTACTTGTTCCCGGTATGGGAATTACATCCTCTTTAATAAAAATATTATAGTGATTCAAAATATAATCCAGTGAATAATTACCACCATTGCCTAATAATGTGTCATTGGTAGTTCCACCGATTAACTTATCCGTATCTTCTCCAAAAATAACGTTATCCGAAACAACATCCACAACGTCATTCTCACTTACTTCTATGATTTCCTCAACAGTGCTGTCATCTTCACTCAATGGAGCATCCTCTGTTGGTTCCTCAATAATCTCTTCGATATCCGGTTCTTCAACATTCTCAGCCGGAATCTCATCCGAAGGCAGATCCACTGCTGCGCCTTCTTCTCCAGGAAGCGCTTCTTCAACAGGTTCCTCTACGCTTTCTTCATTAATTACGGCGGCTGCTTCCTCACCTGCAAATACAGAATGTGAATTACTGATGTTTGCAATTGCACTATAGCTGCTCTGTGTAAGCATAGCTACTAATACAAGAAATGCAATCGTCGCTTTTACTCTCTTTCTTCCCATTTCCTTACTCTCCTTTTCTAAACTAATGATGATAAATATTTGGAAGTCTTTCAAGTTCCAAACCATGGACTAGGAATCTTTTTTTGTTCTCTCCAGTTCCAGAGCATGTGGATAAAGTCACCATTCTTCTGGACGTCTCTAATTCATCCAAGCTGCAATTATGAACAGTTCTAGCCTTAACCATCTTTAAATACCTATCGAAATCATCTTCGTCGGTAATACTTCGATAACTGTCGCTATCGGGCTGTGTAACATAATAAGAACAAATAATATATTTATAGATGTAATCCTCTGTGTAAACATAAAAATAAGGATCTTCATCATATAAATCTTTCTCTCGAAGCAGCTTCTTTAACCCTCCAAACATTGCTCCATTCTTCATGTTGTGTCCATATAAGAATGTGTTATAGTCAGTAAAATCTCCCCGAGATTGATAATCGGAGAAAATGCAACCACATCCATTATACTCACCTTCAAATGTTCTATGAAGATATGTCTCATTGTCTTTTCCTTGTACCACTGGATAACTGATATTGCAGGATTCCATATATATCCATGCTATCAAATCCGGATTTTTCTCTTTTAAAGCTCCAAAGTCAATGGACAAAAAGGTTTCTTTTTTCTCTTTCTCCGGTACCTTGGGGGAACTCTCCTCTACTGGTTGTACAAGTCGTACTGCTTCTGATACTTCCTGATACTCATCTGTACCCTTTTTATACTCCTGATAAATGCGAAAAAATTGATATCCCGAAAAAATAAATACCACAACTGCAATTACCAAGAATACACGTAATATCACTTTTCTCAATGGTTACTCCTTAAAAAAACTCAAAACCACACGATATAACTATATAATAATACGAAAGCAATGTCAACAATTACCAATTCATAATATTGTACAAAAAATTAATAAAAACTTAAGTAATTTGTCTACTTTATTTCCTTGCTCTATAAAAAAAGACGACCCTAAAACAAATTTAGGGTCAACTTTTTAATATTTTCTCCAAACTCCTTTTTCAAGAAAGTCCTGAGCAGCTTTTTCAGCACTATCTGTAATGGATTTTTCAAAACCTATCATGTTCAACAATCGAATAGCATTTCGGCTTGTAGCCCTTCCCTTTTTGATTTCATAAGAGAATATCACATCATTTTCACTTACTTCCTCTGTAAAGTGATAGTTATCATATCCCTCTTCCAGAATGTGGGTAAGTTCAATATCATGAGTGGCTGCAAAGCATATAATCCTCTTAGCATTTAGACTTTTTAATATTCTGGAAGATGCCGCTATACGCTCGACGGTATTTGTCCCACGTAGTACCTCATCCACAAAGCACAAAACCGGTGTATCATCCGATATACTGTCCAATATCCTCTTTAAGCTTTTAATTTCTACTATATAATAGCTTTCCCCCGAAAAAATATTATCCCCCAACGCCATAGATGAGAATATTTTGAAGTAATTCGCAGAGTAAACAGTTCCTGCAACGGTATATATTGTCTCTGCCAAAATAGAATTAATGGCGACAGATTTTAAAAAGGTTGATTTTCCCGATGCATTAGAACCAGTTACAAGAATACCTTTACTCGTTTTGATGGAATTGCTCACAGGATGTTCCAATAATGGATGATATAGATCTTTTATCTCTATATCAATGCTTTCGTCTGAATGAAAATCCGGAACACAATAATAGGAAAGAGATTTTCGAAATTCTCCAATTGAGATCATCGCATCCAGAAAGCCTGTCACCTTCATGATCGTTCGAATTTCTTTTTCGTGCTCTCGCGTCACCTTCAACATGGAATTGAACTTAATCAAATCGAGATGAAAAAACATCCTTAAGTAATCCAGCGGGAGCTCCATAAGATTACCGGTCATTCTCTGATTAGACATCAGAATATACGAATTTCTCTGAAATTGTTTTAACGTCTTCAATGCCTCTGATATTTCTTCATCATAAGACTTAATCTCCGGAATAGGAATGCTCGTAATCTTTTTGGACTCTCTCATCATACGCATCAGATATCCAAAAGTCGTAATATATGGATCAATCTCAGCCTTTCTCCTAAAGTAAACAACAAGATTTAAAATAAGGGTAAGAAAAAAAAGGCAAAATCCTAATGGCGGCTGTATGAAAATCATAGCCATTGCAATGACTCCTGCAATAATACAAATGTAATGAATCAAATTGCTCTTTTCTTCCACATTTTTCAAATGATAAATATAATCTGACATAGAAAGGCGACTTGTTCTTCCCATGCTGGCAAACGCATCTTGCAGCCGAATCCGCTCTGCTTCATTCTTTTCAAAGAATTGAATAACACGATTCCTTTCCTTAAGAACTTCCATATCTCTAACAGGTTTTCTTAGCATATCGTAGAGATACTCACTTCCAGATTGTGACCATGTGTGATTTACAAGCATATATATGGAATCCATATCCAAATCATTCCAGGTTATATCATCAATAATATCATCGTTACTGTTCTCTAAACTTCTTTGGAATAGATGTGTGATGTTTTGAAATTCGTTATACTCGTACTCCCGTTCCGGACGACTACCATAATCTTCTTTTAATCTCTCCAAAAATCTCTTATGCTTTTTATGTTCATCTATAGCACCCTTGATAAAAATAAACATAAGTGCCGCCAAAGCACAAATACTAAACAATATCCATTCAATATTCTCCATAACTCATCTCCGATGTCTTATTCTCCGTTAAGTCGTAATGCAATTTCATTTGCTTTCTCATAAATATCCGTAACGCTCTCCCCTACAAAGAATTCTCCATTCTCATATAAAATCTTTCCATTAATCATGGTCATCTTGATATTGTTCTTGCTTCCACTGTATACAATATTCTTCGTGATATTGTTGATTGGCTGCATGTTTGGCTGTTTCAAATCCAACATAATCAGATCTGCATAATTACCAACCTTTAAAACATCACTTTCATGCAATCCCATTGCTCTGGCTCCCCCAACAGTAGCCATTTCCAAAACATGATTGGCATCCATTGCAGAGGCATCATCCTCCGTATATTTTGCCAATGCCGTCACTAAAAACATCTCTCGGAACATATCGAGACAATTGTTGCTGGCCGGTCCATCTGTGCCAATTGCTATATTCAATCCAGCTTTTCTATACTTTTCCAAAGGAGCAATGCCACTGGCGAGTTTCAAATTAGAAGCTGGGTTTGTAACCACCGTCAATCCTCTTTTTTCGAATATCTGAATATCATGCTCACTTAAGTATACACAATGATATCCGCCACCACCGCAATCAAACAGACCAAGTCTATCCATATGTTCTGTTGGTGTCAGCCCTGTCTTTTCAATACATTCATCAACTTCCCTTCTGGTCTCTGAATTATGACAAAAGAAAGGTGCTTGATATTTATGTACCAATCCACTGATCTTTTCCAACAATTCTTCACTGCATAAGTATTCGGAATGTGTACCTATCATAAAGCTGTTCAAAGAATCCTTCTGATTTAGCTTTTCATACATTTCCTCTACCATTTCTACTGATTGACTAAAATTATTGACTCCACCAACCTGTACGCAGCGCATACCGGTGTCCTCACATGCTCTTGCAATTGATTCCGGAGTCAGATACATTTCCATAATACCGGTAATACCACTCGTAAGATATTCGAGATTGGCAAGTTTCGTAAGATGATAGATATCTTCTTCCGTTAGCTTTGCTTCCTTTGGAAAAACCTTCACATTTAGCCAATCCTGTAGATTCATATCATCTGCATAGGATCTTAAAAATGTCATGGCCGAGTGTGTATGTGCATTTTTAAACCCTGGCATGACAAGGTTTCCATCTGCATCAATTTCACGGTCCCAAATGGTATCATTGATATTCTTCTCATAATATATTGCATCCTTACCACGGATTCCGTCTCCAATATAAATAATACGCTTATCTTGAATCCACAATTCACCTTGAATAATCGATAATCCCTGTTCCATTGTAAGTATTTTTGCATTATAAATACGAATATACATAATTATTACCTCCCCAAATTAGCTAGTTCAAATTATCCGGGCCAAAGCTTTCCGGAAGCAATTCATCAAGTGTCATTTTTTTATAATCTCTTGTATTCTTTGCAACCAATACAATCAGCTCTGTTGGATCACAGAATTCTCTTAGCACCTGTCTGCATATCCCACAAGGAAAAGCATAGTCATCCGCATCTTCACCATGACCTCCTACTATCGCTATCATCTTAACTGTACGTACGCCTTCACTCACTGCTTTAAATATCGCAGTTCTCTCTGCACAATTAGTCGCCCCATAAGAAGCATTCTCTATATTACATCCTGTAAAGATTCTTCCATCCCTGGTCAGCAAAGCTGCTCCTACTCGATAATTCGAATAAGGACAATATGCAAGCTCTCTTGCACGAATAGCCTCACAAATTAATTTTTCTTCCATATTAATCTCCATTCTTGCTAATACCCCGCAAACTTTGGGCGCAAGCACAAAGTTGCCGTGTGATAAATTCATTCTTCACACGATTACCTTTTGTTTTATGCTTTCATTATTATTTCGTTTCTTTATCTGCAAATCTCAAAATACTCTCTGAAAAAGGTGGGTAGCAAATACCCCTATCTGTCACAATGGCTGTAATCAAGGAATGATCCGTTACGTCAAATGCGGGGTTATAGCATTTAACATGGGGAAGCTCAAACGGTTCCTTGTAGAACATCTCCTTGATTTCATTCGGCTTACGCTCTTCGATCACAATCTTGTCCCCATTTGGACAATTCAGATCTATGGATGAATATGGTCCAAGTACATAAAATGGAATTCCATAGTATTTTGCCAAAATAGCTACACCACTTGTTCCAATCTTATTCGCTGTATCACCATTTGCGGCAACACGGTCGCAGCCAACAAAACAAGCTTGAATCTTTCCTTGCTTCATAATAATACTCGCCATATTATCACAAATTAAAGTTACATCAACATTCTTTTTTCCAAGCTCATAGCTTGTCAGTCTTGTACCCTGAAGCAAAGGTCTTGTCTCATCCGAAAAAACATGAAAGTGGTATCCTCTTTCCTCGCCTAAGAGAATTGGTCCGAGTGCTGTCCCATATCTCGAAGTTGCAAGAGGTCCGGCATTACAGTGAGTCAATATACCGTCCCCGTCCTTAACCAGTGTTAAACCATACTCTGATATTGAGTGACACATTGCGATATCTTCTTCGTGAATTCGTATTGCTTCCTCTGTAATTTCATTCAATAAGACTTCCCTTGTCTCTGTTTTATGTGTTTCCACAAATGTGAGCATTCTTTTGATTGCCCAACTGAGATTTACAGCTGTAGGACGAGATTCATTCAGATACGCTGCTTCCCTTTTCAATGCACAATAAAACTGCTCATAATTCATCTTATCCATCCAGATAGCGCGGGCTCTAACAGCTATTGCATAACCTGCAAATATACCGATACACGGTGCACCTCTCACTTGAAGGAAATATATCGCATCATACATTTCCTGCAGTTCTCCAAGTTCCAAAAACACTTCTCTATTGGGCAGCTTTGTTTGATCCAACACAACAACCTTGTCCCGATTAGCATTCCATCGGATGTGATCACTTTCTATATATTCCATCACAGACACTCCCTTTATCAGGTTTTACATCATTCGAATCGTCTCAGTCACCAGTGACTTGAATTTTGGTGCTGCCGCATTCGCAGCGGCTTGTACTTCTTCATGCGTCAATGGTGTTTTACAAATACCGGCAGCCATGTTACACACACAGGATATGCCACAAATCTTCATCCCCATATGATTGGCAGTAATCGCCTCTACAACAGTACTCATACCAACTGCATCAATTCCCAATTTTGAAAGCATCTGTATCTCAGCAGGAGATTCAAAGGAGGGTCCTGTGAGTTGAGCATAAATTCCTTCTTTTAAAACGATTCCAAGCTTTTTGGCAGCATCGCGAATTACCTTTTGTAACTCTTCATCATAAACGTGACTCATATCTGGAAATCTTGTTCCGAGTTCATCAATATTTGGACCAACTAAAGGGTTGGGTGCAAATACAGACACATGATCGTTCAGCATCATAAAATCCCCTGCCTCAAAATCTGCATTAATTCCACCTGATGCATTGGTAAGGAATAATGTTTTTGCACCAAGCATCTTCATTAATCTAGTTGGAAGAACTACATCCGATATGGGATATCCTTCATAATAGTGAACTCTTCCTTTCATGCATACTACTTTTTTCTTATCTACATACCCAAAAACAAATTTGCCTGCATGTCCAGGAACTGTCGACACTGGAAAATCCTCAATATCATGATAATCCACTTCACATTCGATCTGAATGTCATCTGCATAACCACCTAGACCAGAGCCAAGAACCAGTGCTACCTCTGGTTCAAAAGCTGTAATCTTACGAATACTCTTATAACAGTTCAAAAGCTTCTCATATTCTTTATTCATATTCTTTTTATCCTCCTATCATACGCCTAAAACGGGGCGACATAATCGCCCCTAAGATAAAGTCAGTATATCATTAATTAAATAATGATGCAAACCATTCCGCCATTCGTGTCGTTTACAATTTTCTGCATACTATCCTGCAGTTTCATCTGACTATCATCACCAATCATAGCAATTTTAGAATTAATCCCATCCTGTACAAGTTGTTCCACTGTCTTTCCAAAAATATTCGTATCCCAAATATCGTTATCACTCTCTCCATCCTTGTCAATATAGTGAATCAAATCCTGTGCCTGCAGTTCTGTGCCTACAATAGGTGCAATTTCTGTTTCTATGCTTGCTTTAATCATATGAATCGATGGGCTTTCTGCTTTGATCTTGACACCATATTTATTTCCGTGTCGGATGAGCTCCGGCTTATCCAGTGTGATTTCTGCCCTATCGGGCATAACTACACCATAGCCCTTGCTCCTTACCTGTTCCATTGCACCTCGAACCTTTTCATACTCGATTTTCATCGTTGCAAGCTTCTTTAATGTCTCCATCAGTTCAAAATCATTCTGTACTTCCTCACCAGTCACTTCACTCAACATTTGGTAGTAAAGACCATCATCTAATTGAAGAACTACCTTTGCTGTACCCTGATCCATCGCCATTTTCTCAATCTTTATCTCACGGATAAATTCACTATCCGTTTGAAAGCTTCGATATCCCCTCCCTTCATCCGTCAGGTCGCGTAGTGCATTTACCTCTTCCATTAGCGTACTTACACAACGAAACAAATCATTTTTTAATTCGTGTCCATCCGGCAGCATTTCGACCCATTGCGGTGTAAAGAATTCCATTCTTGTAATAGGAAATTCATATAATATGGTATGAAACAGATGATAAATATCATCCTTCTTTAATTGCTCACAATTTACCGGAATAACAGGTACTCCATACTTTTCCTTCAAATCCTCCGCTAGCTTCGTGGATTCATCTGAAAAAGGTCGTTCACAGTTAAGTAACACTACAAATGGCTTCTGAAATTTTTTCAGTTCATTAATCGTTGTCTCTTCTGCCGGTTGATAACTCTCTCTCTTGATGTCTCCAAAAGAACCATCTGAAGTTACGACAACTCCTATTGTAGAATGATCTTCAATTACTTTTCTTGTTCCTATCTCCGCTGCTCTTGTAAATGGAATTTCTTCCTTTGACCATGGCGTTTTCACCATACGTTCTGCATCGTTCTCTTCATGACCCGAGGCGCCTTCAACCATAAAGCCTACACAGTCAACCATTCTTATCTTACAGGGGATACCCTCCCCAAGCAGTATTTCAACTGCTTCCTGCGGAATAAACTTCGGTTCTGTTGTGGTGATTGTCCTACCTCCGGAGCTCTGCGGCAACTCATCCCGCGCTCTCTGTTTCATATTCTCATCCGTAATCTGAGGTAAAACAAATAGTTCCATAAATCTCTTAATAAAGGTGGACTTTCCTGTTCTCACAGGTCCCACAACACCTATGTATATTTCTCCTTTTGTACGTACTTTCATGTCTTGATATAGATTTATTTTTCATTCCCCCATTCCCGTTTATTTCAATATATGGGATGAGTACTATTTTTATGATAAAAAATCCGATGCCCCCAAACGGAAGACACCGGATTCATTCATCGTTCCATTTTATTCAGACTATTAATTGCTTTTTTAGGGAAAATACACTCATATTGCTCTTCAATAAAAGCTCTTCTTGCCAGACTGTCTGAAATCTGTTTTCCAAAATCATTTGCTCTAAGACAAGTCTTTGCAAAATTAACAACCGAGGCATTTCCTCTTTCCAGGCACAAGTAGTACTTACCGTCATTCTTGAATAAAGAGCTTGCCACCTGACATCTGCTCGAAACCGTACCGCTAAACCGAATAATGTCAGCCAAATTTGCAAACAAAAACACACGCATATAAGAGGGAGGTACTTCAACAACCTTACTGTCGGGATCACTCTCTTTATCCGGCTTCTTCTTTGGTGGAGCCTTACGAAAATCAGGCAATTCTGCATCTTTACTGAAATCTTGAAGAACATCCGGACTAATATTCTGGGTCTGATCATTCTCTGACAGATTGATAGCAATTTTATTCTCCGAAATAACAGAAATCTGCATTGACAGTATCCCTTCTACCGGATGATAATTCACTTTCTTTTTGGCTTCATGTACCATTTCATGTATAAAATTGTGTATTTTCTCGCTGTTTGAAAAAAAATCATCGATTCCTACCTGGAATTCTTCCAGATCCTTTTTATCTACAATACAACGAACATTATTTTTATTAATTCTTTCAAATTTCATCGTATTTCATCCATTCTTTCTATTTTGTCTTTATTAAAGATCATAAGGGGTCTGCTGATATACATAGTAGTTCAACCAGTTTGTATACAAAATATTTGCATGTGATCTCCATTGAAGGTCCGGTTTTGTAGTCGGATCATTATTACGGTAGTAATTATACGGCACCTCTATATCAAGTCCCTTATTAACATCTCTGAGATACTCATTCTGTAAAGACACTCTGTCATACTCCGGATGCCCCATCAAGAAGATTTGTTTTCCTTCTTCCGCAAGTGCAAGATAGATACCTGCTTCTTTGGACTCAGCCAAAACGGTTAACTCCTTACAATTGTGAATGGCTTCTGACGAAACCGTAGTATATCGACTGTGAGGCGCCATAAAATGGTCATCAAATCCTCTCACCAGTGGAACCTTTCGGTTGGATACTACATGATCATATATTCCAAATAGTTTCTTATCTAATAGAATCTTATCAAAGCCGTAATGATAATACAACGCTGCCTGCGCACCCCAACAGATATGAAGTGTAGAAGTAACACTCTCCTTTGTCCATTCCATAATCTGTTTCAATTCTTCCCAATAGTCGACTTCTTCAAACGCCATCTGTTCTACCGGTGCTCCAGTAATAATCATACCATCAAACCGATGAGAACGTACCTCATCAATTGTTGTATAAAACTGATTTAAATGATTTGCAGATGTATTCACCGATACATGACTCTTTACTGTTAAAAAAGTAATATCAATCTGCAAAGGTGTATTTGATAGTGCACGTAAAAGCTGAAGCTCCGTATCCTCTTTTAGTGGCATTAGATTCAAAATAATTATCTTCAACGGACGAATATCCTGATGGATCGAACGATTCTCATCCATAACGAAAATATTCTCATTCTCCAATATTTCCTTTGCTGGAAGATCACTTTGAACTCTAATTGGCATTTCAATCACTCCTTTGATGTAGTACAGACAATATCCTAAATACTATCATCTTCCCGGTATTTATTCAAGACTTTCTCCAGTAATCTCAAAATATTCTTCTACTATCGTAGAGAACGGAACTACATATCTTTCACCTGTTGGCACTACAATTCCTGCCTGTAACCCAATAAAATTGCCATACTCATCAAAGGTTCCTCCACCGGAAGTTCCTGCTACCGCCTTGGTAGAGGTTAATAAATAAGGAACATGATTCGTATAATAAGGCTGAAAGTTATGATAGCTCCTGCTAAGATTCAAAATGCTGCCTGGAAAAGTGATATATCCCTTTGTTGTTATAAATCCATTTGTTACTACTTCATCATTAATCTTCAAATTCTCATTCACAGAATAATCGATGCTGACTTTTTTTACATAATCCTTAGTCTCGATAAATAATTTGTCGATTGGAACATGTAATACCATAAAATCATTATTCTCTGACTTTCCAACAACCTCAGCTCTTGCGCTGTCTCCATTGCCAAAGCGAACTCTTATATTGTCGGTATATAATGTATGACGACAGCCAATAATCGTAATTTTATCCTCATCATAACCTACTATAATTCCACTTCCTTGTCCATAAATCTGTCCCCCTCCGGAAACAGACTGGACATTAACCGTGGCACATTGGTTGATAACAGATGCTTCCTCGATATCTCCCTCGTCCATAGGCGTTATTGTATGTTCATTTATTTCAATATTCTGCAGCATCCATTCCAGTTCATTGTCACAACACAGATCTGCAGTATCGTTTCCGATATAATTCTTTGTTTCAGAATGATTCGCAGATATTGTTTTATCTTGATCTTCCATGGATTGACCAAAAAATCTTTCTGTTTCCTTCTCTCGCAGCTTATGATCTTTCGCCATAACTTCCTTCGGATACAATAGGCTAAGACATAGCAAAACACAAAATAACAACATTTTTACAGTGTTTCTGCTTGGCTTTCTTTTATCACAGTAATCGAAAAGAAGAATTATGGCAAAGCAAAGGAGTCCGATTCCTAAAATAATAGTTGCGTAAAAGTCGCTAAGCTCTTCGATGTATTCCTCTTGAACAAGCTTACGAAATTCTGCAAAATAATGTAATGAGTTGAGATCCTCATCATATTTAGCGTAATACATAACCTTAGGATCCATCTCAATGGCGTGTGTTAAATACTGTAGCGCAAGTTTCCTTTTCCCAACTAATGATAAGGCACAGGCTTTATCATAGAAATCCCCCTCATAATTTCTGATAGCCTCCAACCATATACGGGATTCCTCCCTGCGATTCAATTTAAGATTTGCAAGATACAGATATGTGAAACCATAAATATTCTGATTATCCAAAGCTAGTAATTGATTGGCTGTTTCAATTGTCTCCAGATATTCCTTCTCGCGATATTCACACCGCATAAGATAGGAATATGCAGACTTTAACGTGGGGTCCTTATGGATTACCTCTTCCATGAGCCGTCTTGAACTCTCATACTCTCCCGTTTCATAGTATAATTCTCCTTGACTCAAAAGAAACTTGAGATTATCTGGGTCGGAAGCCAATGCGGTTGTGATCAATGCCTTTACATCGATGAGTTTATTCTCGGTAAGGTCTTTATCAATTCTGATAGCAAGATTCTCCCGATAAGCATTTTGGAAGCTTTCCTGCCATGGAAACTCCGTTACGATATCGCGATAGAAGTCTCCCAATTCTTGAAGTGAAGAGCCATTCATTTCTTTGCAAAAAGGATATGTAAAAACCTCTGTATATAACATAGCACGATAATAGTCTGTCGTTGGATAATCCGGATAATTCCGTAAAATAATATCCATCGCCTGAAAACTATCCTCATTCTCTATTAAGTCACGATAATAAGAAAGAATCTCTTCGTTTGGAGAGTCCAACAGCGTCATTTTAATCTGTCTGATACTATCCGATATTTTGAGTAATTCTTCTTCATCAGATCCCTTCATGACCGATAGCTGCTCTAATGCAAGGTAATAACGATTGAGCTTAACAAGACACATAGCACGTCCAAAGCCAGCCTCAAAGTCTTCAGGCTCCTCTTTTAATGTGTCTTCATACAACAAAACTGCCTTCCCATAATTCTTTGCTTTTAGGAAAGTATTTGCTTTTTCATTTTTCACATTGCTCTCGAACGCATATACCGGTATTGATAATCCCACATTTCCAACCAATAGGAAAACCAGGAAAACAATAATCCATTTGTGCGATTTTTTATTTCGCCCCATCTGATACTCCCCACATTTTTAGATTCCAAATTTCTCAATAAACTCTTCTTCTGTAAGTATTGGTATTCCAAGTTCCTTTGCTTTTCTATTTTTTGAGGAATTGCTTGTCGCATCGTTATTGATCAAAAAATTCGTTTTTTGGGATACTGATCCCGTAACCTTACCATTGTTACTTTCTACATACTTTTTAAATTCATTCCTATTCTCAAATCGATGTACATCACCCGTAATAACAAAGGTAAGATTCTCACAGGCTCCACCAGCCTTTCTCGTCTCTACCCTTTCGATTTCCAATTCCTTCAGTAATCTCTCTAACAGGGATGCATGATTTCTCTCAGAATACCATTTTAAAATGGAGCCCGATCTTTCAGGACCAATACCATCTATATCAACGAAATCTTCGTTATTTCTAAGTCTTTCTAAAAATGCATCAAAACCTATACTGTCGACAATCTTTTTTCCTGCATCAATACCAATTAATGGAATACATAGCGCATAGATAAATTTAACTGGATGTATCTTTCTGCTCTTTTCAATGGAGCGCTCCATATTATCGCAGGACTTCTCGCCAAAACCTTCCAGCTCTTTGATTGCCTCATAGTGCTCTGATAAATGATAAATATCACAGAAATCTTTGATATAACCTTCATTTATAAATCTTAACATAGTCTGAATAGAAAGACCATCAATATCCATTCCTG
The DNA here is from genome assembly GCA_964481705.1 of uncultured Lachnospiraceae bacterium. Taxonomy (GTDB): domain Bacteria; phylum Bacillota; class Clostridia; order Lachnospirales; family Lachnospiraceae; genus CAYZUC01. Next base: position 28,704 of record CAYZUC010000004.1, on the reverse strand, counting down.
TCTTGCTTACGAATCTTGTAAAGCGCTGCACATCTTTGGCCGGACAGTCCGGATTCGTACAGTGTAAGGTAATTGTATTACTTTTCGGACTCACATGTTTCTCCGTTGCTGCACGACAAGCCGGACACAAATCAGGTATTTCGAGTTCCCCTACCTTTTCCTTGACTTTAATAATCTTTGGGATGATTTTATTACTTTTGATACAACTCAGTACCGTACCAGGTCCGCCTATTCCAAGTCTTTTCATCTCTGATAAATTACACAGCGAGGCTCTCGAAACTGTAGTGCCCTCTAACTGAACCGGTTCGAAAACAGCAACCGGAGATATTGTAGAGGCAGCACATGACCATTCCACATACTTCAACTTTGTATCAGCTGCAGTATCTTTCCATTTGAATGCATACCCGGCCTTAATTGCATGGTGTCCGGTTACCGGGCCATCCGCAGCATAGACCGTGTCATCGTAACAGATTACAAGACCATCAACAGGAACATTCATCTCTCCGGATTCTACCTTTTTTGTCCATTTATCTACCATAATCCTTAATTCATCTGCATTTGTTGCCTCACGATCGACCACTGAAAATCCCAGCTCTTCGAGATAATCCATCCTCTGTCCCCAGGAAATCATTTCTCTCTCTATATAAACAAGCGTAAATGCATAGAAATGAACGCGCCTCTCCTTCACCTTTTCTACGTCATCCAAAGCGAGCGTTCCCGAAGCAAGATTTCTTGGATTCGCGTACTTCTCATCATCATCGTCCAGCATACCATTTATATCTTCGAAATCAGGATAAGAAATCGTTGCTTCTCCCCGTACTACAAGGTGTCCTTTGTAAGCGATCTTACTCGGAACTCCTCTTATGCAATCCTTCAGATAAGTGATATTTGTACCTACAAGTCCATTTCCTCTTGTCATAAGCTTTCTCAGTACACCCTGGTCATACGTGGCTACTAAGGTTAATCCATCCAGCTTCCAGGAAAGCCAGATTTTCTTATTCTCTGCCCATTTACACAGTTCTTCTATACTCTTTGTTTTTGCGAGTGACAAAGCAGGATACTCATGAGGCTCCTTCTCACCTGAATTATCCTCTGCTCCAACCGACTGTGTCGGACTGTTTGGCAAGACAATTCCTGTTGTCTTTTCAAGAGAAGTCAGCTCATCAAACATTTTATCCCACTCATAGTTGGAAATCATTTCTTCCTGCCCATTATAATACGCTTCCGAAGCTTGATTCAGTTTTTCTACTAATTCCTGTATTCTCTGTTCATGATTCATCGCAATCCCACTCCATCTATCTGATTAATTATTTGAGTGCTTGATAAGCTTACGTAATCCTGCCATTTCCTCTTCTGTCAGTTCACGATACTTACCCATAGGAATGTCACCCAATGTTATATTCATTATTCTAATTCGTTTCAAGGATACAACCTCATACGACAGTACCTCGCACATACGCCTTATCTGACGATTCATGCCTTGTGTCAGAATTATGCGAAACGAACTCTTGCCTGTCTTCTCCACTCTACATGGTCTTGTCTTACCATCCTCAATATTCACACCTTTTTGCATTTTTTGAAGGAAGTCACGAGTAATCGGCTGATTAACCACTACCTCATATTCTTTCTCGTGCTTGTTCCCGGCTTTCATAATTTTATTAACGATATCTCCATCATTTGTCATAAAGATTAATCCCTGCGAATCTTTATCCAGTCGACCCACAGGATAAACACGCAACGGATAGTGAACAGCATCCACTATGTTATTCTGTTCTCCTCCTTGATTCTTGGTCGAGCAGACAATGCCAACCGGTTTATTATATGCAAGAATAACCTTTTTATGATTTGTTTTTATCGATTTCCCATTAATAAGAATTTCCTCTGCTCCACTTACTTTTTCCCCAAGGACAGCTTTCCTTCCATCAATCATGATTTTTCCAGCTTCCGTTAATCGATCTGCTTCTCTTCTCGAACACCATCCAATATCTGATAAATACTTATTTAATCTCTGTTTCTCCATTTTTCCTCAATTCTATGCCCATTCATCGTAACTGTTCTAATTGAAAAAGGGAACGAACCAGCACTTCTGCAGTCGCTCCCTTTTTCATTCTTGGTCTACGCCGTTACTTGCGTAACATCTTGCATGTTACCAACATCCTGCGTATTCTGATTTTGCTGCATCATATCCCCTGCAGCTGCTCCATCGGCAGACGGGGCATTAGGAACAAGACGCGCTGCATTCGATTGACTCATAGCCATCTGAGAGGCAATGATATCCATGAAATTCTTTGATTCGCCCATTTTTAATGGATTCTCATTTGCATCATCCGTCAATCCCGTAAAATCAGTTTTTTGTGAGGTCACATCGTCGTCAATTCCGGAAATCTTGTTAAGACTAGCAGAACTAACCCGACTTGTATTATAAATATACGGTGTAGTACCAACTCCAGAAATCCTCATAATGTGCCTCCTCTCCACTAGTTGTAAAGATATTATAATCCATAACTAACTTTTATTCAAGAATTTACGTGTTCCTTTTATAATTGATTACTCGCAATACTCTATCTTCGGCTCACGCAGCATTAATTCGCTGAGTGTGCTCTTTACATCCTTCTGCTCAAATAAAACCTGATTTACCTGTTCTATTATCGGCATTTGTACGTTATATTTTTTAGCAAGTCCCAATGCAGCTTTGGCAGAGTAGACTCCTTCTACTACCATTTTAACTTCCTTCATAGCTTCATCCATAGTAGCACCTTTTCCGATCAGTACTCCTGCGCGACGATTTCTGCTATGCATACTGGCACAAGTTACAATTAAATCTCCCATACCGGTAAGTCCATAAAAGGTTTCCTTCCTGCAACCCATTGCAACCCCAAGTCTTGTTATCTCATTCAAGCCCCTTGTAATCAAGGCAGCCATAGTATTATCACCATAACCAAGTCCGGAAGCCATTCCTGCAGCAAGTGCAATGACATTTTTCAGCGCTGCCCCTAATTCCATTCCCTGTACATCTTCACTGGTATATACACGGAATACCTTGCTCATAAAAATATCCTGAAGATAAACAGCCTCCTTATGATCTTTACATCCTATTACAATTGTTGTAGGCATTCCCTTTCCAACCTCCTCTGCGTGGGAAGGACCAGAAAGGACAGCAACCTTGGCCTGTGGAATCTCCTCTTCGATAATCTCAGAAAGTGTCATGAAGGTAGTCTCCTCAACACCCTTAGCTACATTGACTACAATCTGTCCTTCTTTCATAAAAGGACGCAACAGCTTTGCTGTGCTTCTTGTAAATGGAGACGGAACTGCAAGAACAATAAAATCCTTATCCTTTACTGCTTCCTTTAGCTCTGTCGTAAACCGTACATCTTCAGAAAGTATTACCCCAGGAAGCTTATCTTTATGTTCGTGAGTCTCTTGAAGCATCTCGATTTCGTCCTTCAGCGCCGACCATACTGTTATTTCATTTCCATTATTATGAAGTAGCCATGTCAACGCGATTCCCCAGCTTCCTGCTCCAATCATACCAACCTTTGCCATTATGACTCCTCCTGTTTCTTTTTTAGATACGTCTTACGTTCTGTACCGGAAAGTAAGCGCTTAATATTTTCTCTGTGTTTCCAAAATGCTAATGCCGCCAATGCAAGCGTAATCGCATATAATTCTATCAATAAAGGCTGACTCATATGAAAGCAACCCAGCTGTCCCATAACAATGATTTCGATTGAAAGACCAATATACACAAGTATGGAGCCAAGTGAAACATAATGTGTTGTGAAAAAAGTTGTAAAAAAGGTAATAATACCAAATATTGATACAAGCGGATCAAAGCTCAATACCAGCCCTGCTGTAGCTGCTATCCCTTTTCCACCTTTAAAATGAAGGTAAAAAGGATAATTATGTCCCATAATGACACCTGCACCTGCATACATTTTCAAGAGTGGTATCATATCCTTATGACTATTTCCAAAAAGCAAATAGCACACGATAATCGCAACAAAGCATTTCAACACATCACCTGCAAAAGTAATCAATCCGGCTTTTAATCCCAGCGTGCGCAGCATATTTGTTGTTCCGGCATTTCCGCTTCCATGTTCCCGAATATCGATTCCATGGAATCTTCCATAGATATAGCTTGTTTCAAATAATCCACAAAGATAACCGATTGCAAGACAAACCAAACGTACCATTATGAATCCTTCCTTTCACGTATTAAAAATTTCAAAGAGGTTCCGCGAAATCCAAAAGAATCACGTATGCGGTTCTCAATATAACGAATATAAGAAAAATGGGCAAGCTCCTTGTCATTAACAAAAATGACAAAGGTCGGTGGCTTTACTGCAACCTGAGTAATATAATACAGACGAAGAATCTTTCCTTTATCATTCGGCGGCTGCTGCATCGCAACTGCTTCTGACATAATCTCATTCAATACACCCGTTCCAACTCTAAGGGAATTATTTTCAATTACAACATCTATCAAATCAAACAGTTTATTCAGCCTCTGTCCTGTCTGTGCTGATATAAACAGAATTTCTGCATATTGCATAAAGGATAGTGTGCTTCTTACCTTCTCTGTGAAACGATAAATCGTCTTATCAT
>CAYZUC010000004.1:13394-24086 GCA_964481705.1 uncultured Lachnospiraceae bacterium | reverse complement strand
TTCTCCACGATATCCCATTTGTTAACAGCAATGATGACACCTTTACCTCTCTCATGAGCTATACCTGCAATCTTTGCATCCTGCTCAGTGATTCCCTCATTCGCATCCACAACAAGTATGACAACATCTGCACGTTCCACCGCACTAACAGTACGAATAATCATAAAACGTTCCAACTCTTCTTTGATCTTATTCTTACGGCGAAGTCCTGCAGTATCAATGAATACATACTCTTTGTCATTATGGACAATTGTTGTATCGACAGCATCCCTCGTTGTTCCTGCAATATCTGATACAATAACTCTCTCTTCACCCAGAAGCTTATTGATAATGGACGATTTTCCTACGTTCGGTTTGCCAACAACTGCAATCTTTGGACGATCGTCTTCTTCCTCATCTTCATCCTTTTCGGGGAAATGCTTCATAATCTCATCAAGCATGTCACCGATTCCAAGCTTTTCAGATGCAGAGATGGCAATCGGGTCGCCCATACCAAGATTATAAAATTCATACACATCCGTCATGTATTTATTGAAATTATCAACCTTGTTTACCACAAGTAAAACAGGCTTACGGCTACGACGAAGCATGTCGGCAACCTTAGCATCAGAATCCACTAAGCCCTGTTTGACATCCACCAAAAAAACGATAACATCTGCAGTCTCCATGGCGATTTCTGCCTGCTCTCTCATTTGTGATAAAATCACATCCGAACTGTCCGGCTCAATTCCACCGGTATCAATTATTGTAAAATTTCTGTCCAGCCAACTTACAGTAAAATGCTTACCAAGCCATTCTCCCTCGGCATAAATCCTGTCACGTGTAATTCCTGGTGTATCCTTTACGATGGAAATCCTCTCACCCGCTAACGTATTAAAAAGTGTGGATTTACCTACATTTGGCCTTCCTACGATTGCCACTATTGGTTTACTCAAATGATTACCTCTTTCTGTCGAGAAAATGTCTAACGTCCGATTGATTTTACAATATCCGGCGGAACTTGTAAAGACCTTGACGTGTTACTATTGAAATGATATATTTATCACGGACTAATTATAGAAGGAATGGAGTTTACTATGCCAAATATTGATTTTCTGGAAAATACGATGCCTGTGGCACCACTAAAACTAATTGTTATGGATAGCTGTAAGGAGCTTGGTAATCAAATCAACGGACATCTCGTGAATTTTCGACACACTATTAATCAACCTCATTCCGACAGTCCTGCTTTTAATGGTTATGTTCAGGATACATATCTGACAAAATTCGCTTGTCCACGTTTTGGCAGCGGAGAAGGAAAGGGTATCATCAAAGAATCTGTGCGTGGAGCAGACTTGTTCATTCTTCTTGATGTATGTAATCATTCCCTTACCTATCAGATGAACTCCTATACCAACCATATGTCTCCAGATAATCATTATCAGGATTTAAAAAGAGTCATTGCCGCCGTTGCAGGAAAAGCCCATAGAATCAATGTTATCATGCCCTTTCTGTACGAAAGCAGACAACATAAGAGAAATGCGCGAGAATCTCTGGACTGCGCCGTTACTCTTGATGAATTAAGCGAAATGGGTGTTGATAACATCATCACCTTTGATGCTCATGATCCCAGTGTACAAAATGCTACACCGCTTTGCGGTTTTGATAATTTCTCACCACTTTATCAATTCATTCGGGCTCTATTGAATTATGAATCAGATATGATTATTGACAAGGAACACACCGTAGTCATCTCTCCAGACGAGGGGGCTCTAAATCGTTCCATTTATTTTGCTAATGTTCTTGGTGTTGACACGGGAATGTTTTATAAAAGAAGAGATTATACCAAGGTCGTTAATGGCAAGAACCCCATCGTTGCTCATGAGTTCTTAGGGGACAACATCGATGGTAAGGATGTCATCGTTGTGGATGATATGATTTCTTCCGGAGAGAGTATGCTCGATACCGCAAAACAGTTAAAAGCTATGAATGCAAAGCGTGTCTTCATCTGCTGTACATTTGGTTTGTTTACGAATGGTATGAAGATGTTTGATGAGGCTTATGAAAAATGTTATTTTGACCGTGTCATTACAACAAATCTTAATTACCGCATCCCTGAGCTTTTAACAAAGCCTTACTATATTGAAGCTGATATGAGCAAATTCCTTGCGTCTATCATTGATTTTCTGAATCATGATGTATCCATGCAGGCGGTACTTACACCAACTGACAAGATTCGTGAAATTCTTCACCAATACAACGAACGCGAAGAAGTAAATTTGTATTAATCACGTGGCGGTTCTTTGATTTCAATCAGAGCCGCCATGTTTCCTCTTACGCCACCACTGGCACGATGTGAAAACAGGAATTCAGGATTACAGCAGGTACAAATCCCCGGTTGTTCAATCTGCTCCAACGGAACACCTGCTTCCTGAAATAGTAAAGAATTCGCCAATTGCAGGTTTAATTGATATTTTCCCTTTTCTTTTCCTCTTTTCAATATTCTTCTACAATCAATCGCACGAAAGCTATGCCGAAATTCTGTCGCTACATCCTCACTTACCTCATAGCATTTGACGCAAATAGACGGTCCTATGGAAACGATTAGGTCTTCCGGTTTGGTACCGTATAAATCCTTCATAAGTTCCACCGTCTTCTGTCCAATTCTTCCTGCTGTGCCCTTCCATCCTGAATGCACTGCTCCAATACAATGCTTCTTTCTGTCGGCTATCAGAATGGGAACACAATCCGCAACAGAGACCATCAATACAACACCCGGAATATCTGTTACAAGACCATCTACATCTTCTGGCACAATCTTTGTGTTCTTCTTAGTCTCCCATATCTCTTTTGTGACTGCAAAAACATTTGTTGTATGAGTCTGATTCGCATATAACAGCTGTCCGGCTGTAAATCCCATGCATTCTCCTACACGTCGGAAATTCTCATCAACATTCCCCGTATTATCGCCTCTATTATAATTCAGATTCATAGAGCCAAGCATGCCGGAGCTTACCCCACCGCTTCTTGTTGTATAGATATGTTTTGTAAACCCTATTTCAGAGAGCTTTTTGCTCTCTAAATAAACCATATCATATTTTTCATATCTTTTCACGTTCATTCAAATCTTCCTCCGTTATACTCAAATGCATTACGATACCAAACGATTTCCTGATTCAAAATACCAACCACATCAAATCGAATGGGAACCTCTTCTCCCATTTGCTTTTTCATTCGATAGTAATCAGCGACCCTTGATATCGTCCTCTGCTTTGCGATTGTTACTGCCTCTGCCGGCTGACCCTGATTTAAATTCGCACGATACTTTACTTCTACAAACACATACGTATTCTTATCCTTGGCAACGATATCAATTTCTCCCTGCCTGCATCGAAAATTTCTTTGCAAAATCACCAGACCTTGTTGCTCAAGATATTCACAGGCGCGTCTTTCCCATTCGTCTCCTGTTTTTCGCTTATTCATTCATCTTTCCCTTTATTTTTTCTAATTGGTCTACAAATACAAGTACCTCAGCTACCACTTCATATAATTCTGGAGGAATCATATCACCAATTTCAAGCTTGGAAAGAGTCTCTGCCAATTTATTATCCTGATGAACGGGTACATTGCTTTCTTTCCCCTTTTCAATGATTTTTTCAGCGATTCTACCTTTTCCGGTTGCAATTACCTTTGGAGCTTCCTCACCCGGATTATATTCAAGCGCTACCGCTGTTTTCTTTTTCAAATCCTTATTATCTGCCATAACTTCTCCACCTCTGCTACTATCCTATTATACCTGTCAGCCTTTGCTATCATCATTACCCAAATATGAGAATGCTCTGATACACTAAGCTCTGACATCAAAGGAATATTTGGCTATCATTCTTGGTTGACCTGCCTCACCCATGATTTCATCTAACACCATATTATCTGGGGTTTCCGAACCCGATTTCGATTCATTTGGAACACGAATAGAAGCTGCCGTTGATACAAGATAACCTCTTTTCATCAGACGTTCGTTCAGCTTATCAATATTCTGCTCTATGAAATCCAACATTTCCTCCTTTTGAAGATAAAAATGCGTCTTTACCTGATTACCATCCTTGAGCGTGACATGAATATCCATGGTACCCATATGTTCCATATCCAGATGGAGTAAAGCAGTATAGCTTCCATCCTCAGAAGACGAATTTTTCCGTTTGGAATAGACATAAAGGTCACCATGTGCATTTTCCTGACTCATCTTCAATGGTAATTGAACATAAGCAAACACTTGATTTAATTGATTTAAAAAATTAACATTTTGTTTCAGCTGTTCTGTTCCCTTCGCCAGGATAGAATCACCACGTCCAATAGTATTCATAATCTGAAGAGTTCTGTCAGCCTGTGACAGAATTGATTTATACATTTTCGAAACATTCTCTTTATCTTCTACATCATTTGGTTCAATCATCCACTGATTTGTGATTTCATCCGAAAGAAGCTTCTGAAAGGACTTCTGTTTCATCATATCCATGAGCCTTGATGTTAAATCCTCATTTCCAACAGACATATCCATAAGTGCCTTCACGTACATCAGCACCTTTTCGGGTGACATCATTCCATTTTTCATTAATTCGGTATTTTGAGGACTTAATCCATACTCCTTTAGCAGATTGGCGATCTCGGCGCGTTCTCCCTGCTGTAACAGCCTGCTAAGCGGGGTTATATCCTCTTCTTCAGAATTTTGTAAGGCTGCCATATTATCCTTCACGGTTCCCTCTTCGGAAATCATTGCTTTTTCTGCATCTTCCTTCGTCAATTCTTGATCCGCTCCTAACATCTGTTCTGCGGCTGTATCCATAATCATCTGATATCCCTCTGTCAGTTCCTGAATGACTGAGGAATCTGTATTTCCCATAAATACATTGAGCAGTTCACGATTTACATCCATATTTCCTTCTGAAAACATCCTTGAAAACTCTTGTGTAAGAGTATCTACGGAATTCACAATCTGATGTTGATGATTCTGATATGCCTCCAGTTGCGATAATCCTACATCGGTAATAGGGAGTCCCATAGAGGTCAGTTTTACGATGGACGTCGGAGCTGCCTCTGGATGGGCATGAAGCATACGAAACATTGCCTGCAGACTTTCTTTATTAATCGGCATGCCCTCATCCATCATGGCAGAGGTCATCGCTATGGTATCATCATTCATAGGAATTCCCGATGCTTGAATCGCCTTCTTTGCGGCGGAATCCTGTGCCATATTTTCCATCAGTGGATTAAGTGTAATTTGGGAACCCGAATTACTTTTGACTTGAAAGGACATCATCTGTCCTAAGGTTAACATGATATTCTGTGTAAGACGTGCAGAGATTACCTGATCATTTCCAAGTGTAATCTGAATATCATTACCGTGAATCGAGGTGACCTGTCCTGACAAAACCTCTCCTGCAACAATACTCTTCAATCCACCAGACGCATTTTGATAAACATTGGCGGCATTACTGCGATTCCTTGCATCCGTGTTTTGCGTTGATGAAGTTTGTGAATGATCAATATTGATATTCATTAATCTCTCCATTCTGATAGAATCAGATAAAATTACCGATAAAACTTCTCCTGTGAATCGGAGTAGGCCCCATTTTCTTTAATGCTTCAATATGAACCGCTGCTCCATAACCTTTGTTCGATGCAAATCCATAGCCTGGATATACCTCTTCATAGTCTACCATCATACGGTCTCTTGTCACCTTGGCAATAATGCTTGCTGCAGCAATAGATACGCTCTTTGCATCGCCCTTGATAATTGGAATCTGTCTGATTGATACCTGCGGAATTGTTACTGCATCATTTAATAATATATCGGGGATTACGGACAAATTCTGAATAGCCTGTCTCATGGCCTCATAGGTGGCCTGTAAAATATTGATTTCGTCAATTCTCTCCGGTCCTACTATTCCAATTCCGGTAGCTATTGCCCCCTTCATAATTACATCATATAGTTCTTCCCTTTTCGCCGCTGTCAACTGTTTGGAATCGTTCAAATAAAGAATATCACAGTCTTTTGGAAGAATGACTGCACCAGCCACAACCGGTCCTGCTAATGGACCTCTCCCAACCTCATCAATTCCACAGATGGCCTGATACTCAGAATACTGGCTTTCGTATTCCTTCATTCTTTCAGTACGTTCCAGCTCCTGCTGATACTTTTCCATCATCTTCTTTGCTTTATCAACCAGCCTTACGACGCCGCCCCTATCATCCTTACCATACTTATCAATAAAGGATTCCAGTTCTTGCGGTAGCATTTCACCCAATTCAGCCTTGATTTCACCAATTTTTTTATCCATAATAATCCCTTTTCAACTATAACTCTCTACATACAATCCTTATTATTGATGTCTTAAAACACCAAACGAACGAAATGGCCAGATACGAAGCCACGCTTTTCCAAGAATATCAGATTTTTTAATATTTCCAACGGTAATGTCTCGACTGTCCTGACTATCGTTACGATTATCTCCAAGAACAAAATACTCGTCTGCACCTAAAACAATGGGGTCTGATGCACGTCCAGGAGACTTCATCACTTCCATACCATACGATTCATTCAGAGGTTCACCATTAATAAAAATCGTACCACGTTCAATCTGGACTGTCTCACCGGGCATACCAATGATTCGCTTGATAAAATGTTTTCTTGTCCCATATTGATAAGGAAAAACTATGATATCGTAACGTTTTGGATTCGTAAAATGATAGGATATCTTATCAGCCATAATTTGATCCCCATCATATAAGGTATTATTCATGGAAGAACCATGAACAACTGTTTTCTGACAGATGAAGGTAATAATTATCCACGTCATAAAAAGCACCAGAAATAGATAGATACTAGTTCGAATTACCTGTTTGAGAGTCTTTTGTATTTGTTTCATGCTTTACTCTTCCTCCGATACAAACTCCAACGTAATCTTTCCGATTTTACCAGCACGAAAATCATCTATAATCAGGTTTGCCGTTCTGGTCAAATCCGGCTCTCCTCCTCTGCTGATACAGTTTCTAGCTTTTGCTATCAGGTAAAGGATTCTCAGGCTTCTCATCTCGATTTCCGAATACTCTGTATCCTTATCATCAAATCCATACTTATGTTCAAGCATGCCCTCGTAATGAGTATCAATCAGATGAATCAATTTTAATGCCAGCTCGTCGACATTTAAAACATCATCATTCATAGAGCCTATCATTGCAAGCTTCTCACCAGTCTTCGGATCATCAAATTTGGGCCATAGAATGCCGGGCGTATCTAGCAATTCCAATGTCTTATTTAAACGAATCCATTGTTTTCCCTTAGTAACTCCAGGCTTATTTCCCGTCTTAGTACATGCTTTTCCACAAAAAGAATTAATGAATGTTGACTTTCCTACATTAGGGATTCCCACTACCATCGCTCGAATCGGTCGATTAAGGATACCTCTTTTTCGATCACGCTCTATCTTTTCACTGCATGCTTCGCGTACCACATTTTGTATCTCTTTCATACCGCTTCCACTCTTTGCATTAATCTCAATGACATAGAAGCCCTTATCCTCAAAGTATTTCATCCATTCATTGTTATATCTTTTCGCCGAAAGATCGGACTTATTAAGCAAAATCACCCTGGATTTATTCTTTCCTAATTGATCAATGTCCGGATTCCTACTGCTGAGCGGTACTCGTGCATCTATTAATTCAATGATTAGATCTATTAGCTTGATATTCTCCTCCATCATTCGTTTTGCTTTTGTCATATGTCCCGGATACCATTGATAATTCATGTTTTGTTCCCCTTCTACTTATTTTACGCTACCCAGTCCATCAGAGCCGTAAGCCAGATGAAACCATGCTTTCCCGATGATGGTGGATTTATTAACATTCCCAATATTTGCAGAACGGCTGTCTTCACTGTTATTACAATTATCGCCCATTACAAAATACTCATCTATTCCAAGCGTTATCTCCTCTTTTGCAACTCCCGGATCCTCGATGCGATCCTCAAACATATCACTCTTCTTTCGGCCATTTAGAACCATGACACCATTCTCAATCAATATTGTGTCGCCAGGCACACCAACCACTCGTTTCACGTAATAGTGAGCGTTTTCATTCCCATTTGGCTTAAATACAATCACATCTCCACGGTTTGGTTTTATAAAATTGTATATAACACGATTAATCAAGATTTCCTGACCATTCGACAAGGATGGTTCCATGGAAACACCGATCACACTTGTACGAATCCCTACCGAATAAACCAGTACATAGGCCAGTAATATAGCAACAAATGAAGTAAATACCCAGGAACCGAGCTCCTTCAGTTTTTCATTTGAAATCTTCTTTTCTTTGCGGTAAAAACTCAATCCGCTCTTTTTCCTTCGTCTCATATCTGCAACCCTGTTCTTTATTTATCGACTTTCTTCCTGTAGCTGTAGCGTTCTTGACTACTATCATCTTAAATCCGCACCTTATTCAGTATAACATTTTTGTATAAAAAAAGGAACAAATACATAAGTATTTGTTCCCTCTATGTTTTCTTATTTAACGATTTCTTTCATCTTAGCCTTCTTACCAACACGTCCTCTTAAGAAGAATAACTTAGCTCTTCTTGCCTTACCTCTACGAACAACTTCAACCTTTTCTACATTTGGAGAGTGTAAAGGCCATGTCTTCTCAACTCCGCAGCCATTGGAAAACTTACGTACTGTGAAAGTAGCTCTTGTGCTTCCACCCTGTTTCTTAATAACGGTTCCCTCGAAAACCTGAATTCTCTCACGGTTTCCCTCTTTGATTTTACCATATACCTTAACAGTATCTCCTGTGTTGAACTCAGGAACAGTTTCTTTTAACTGAGCATCCTCAATCTTTTTGATAATTTCATTCATCTTTCATTCCTCCTATTTTTGATGTTGACGTTCTTATCGCAAAAGCAACAGAGGACCATCTCTATTCACAATTAGTTATGTTACCATACTGCCAATAAAATATCAAGTAGTTTTTTCGATATATTTTTCGTACAAATCCGGTCGCCTTTCCTTCGTTCGAAGAATGGATTGTTCCAAACGCCATTTTTCTATATTTGCATGGTGTCCGCTCATCAGTACTTCCGGAACTGCCTTGTCTCTCCATATCTCTGGTCGTGAATACTGAGGATATTCGAGCAATCCGTCCTGAAAAGACTCAAACTCAGCACTTGATTCATTATTTAAAACTCCTGGCACTAATCTTGCAATCGAATCAATCATAACCATAGCCGGCAATTCCCCACCAGTCAGAACATAGTCGCCAATTGACACATAATCGGTAACAATCTCTTCTAAAACTCTCTCATCGATTCCTTCATAATGGCCGCAAAGAAATACAATATCCTCCTCCAATGCATAGCCTTCTGCCATTTCCTGCGTAAAGGTCTTTCCCTGTGGAGTCATATACAAAACACGTAACTTTCTTCCAACCTTTTCTTCAATCCACTTATACGCCTGATATACCGGTTCTGCCTGCATGAGCATTCCTGCTCCACCACCATAGGTGTAATCATCTACGCGGTTATGCTTGTTCCCGGCAAAATCACGGATATTTATTGCCTCGGCATGAATCAAGCCTGCATCCATAGCACGCCCCAAAATACTTGTATTCAAACCACTCATTACCATTTCAGGAAACAACGTTAAAATATAGAAATTCATAATTCTTCCTCATCCTTCCGCGTAAAAGTCTGCCATGATTTCTTCCCTTACAACAGACCGTCCAACAAGTGTACACGGATTGTCTCGGATTCTGTATCAATCTTTAAGATACATTGCTTAATTGCCGGTATGAGAAGTTCTTTGTTTCCGGCCATTTCTACAACATATACATCATTGGCTCCTGTTTGCATAATATCCTTCAGGACACCAAGCTTGGTTCCATCTTCCTCTATAATATCAAATCCCAGTAAATCAGCGATAAAGTATTCATTCTCTGCCAGCGGAACTGCATTCTCTCTTGTTACCATCAGAGAGCTCCCGCGATATTTCTCGATATCATTAATAGTATCTATCTCTTTAAATTTTAAAATCACAAATTGTTTAAAGAATTTCACGCCGGTTACCGTAAGAGGTATCATTTCTTTTCCCGTATCCATCAATACATCCTTCAAAACCTTGAATCGATTAACATCATCTGTTGTCGGAAAGACCTTAATTTCACCTCTTACACCATGAGTGGATGCAAAAACTCCTACCTGTAAGTACTTTTCCATATTCCACCGAACCTCTTACTTCCTATTGTTATTTCATTCAAAAAAACAGAGAGGCAAAAGCCCCTCCATTTCGAAAGTCAAGTGAATTACTGGATAATATCTACATTGACCTTTTTGTTTTCTTTGGATGATGCGGCCTTTACGACAGAGCGGATTGCTTTTGCAATACGTCCCTGCTTACCAATCACTTTCCCCATGTCTGACGGAGCGACACGTAATTCTACCGTAATCGTCTTATCCTTATCTGTTTCAGTGACTACAACCTCATCCGGATTCTCTACAAGTGCCTTAGCAATTACTTCTACCAATTCCTTCATACATGCTCCCATCCGCCGCTAAAGCGACCATTGTATCACTATTTCTCAATACCGGCCAGTTTGAAGATCTTACCAACAACTTCTGTAGGCTGAGCACCGTTTGCTAACCACTTCTTAGCTAACTCCTCATTT
>CAYZUC010000004.1:3785-13384 GCA_964481705.1 uncultured Lachnospiraceae bacterium | reverse complement strand
TGTAATCAGCAAATTTCTTTGCAAGTTCCTCATTTACTTTAAATTCACTAGGATTTGTATTTGGATTATAAGTTCCAATCTCTTCGATACATTTACCATTTCTGGATGTTCTGGAATCTGCTACTACGATTCTATAGAGAGGATTCTTCTTAAATCCGATTCTTCTTAATCTGATTTTTACTGCCATCTTGTTCACCTCCATGATTATTTGTTTTATGTTAAAAAGGAAGTTTAAAACCGCCTCTTTTACCACCTTTACCGCCCAACATACCGGGCATTTGTTTCATCATCTTTCTTGCCTGTTCAAACTGCTTAACCAGTCGATTCACATCTGCTACATCTACACCGGCTCCCTTAGCAATCCTATACTTCCTCTGAGGATTCAAAATCTCCGGATTCTGACGTTCTCTCTTTGTCATAGACAGCACGATTGCTTCTGTCCTGGAAAGTGCTTTTTCATCAATGGCTCCATCTAAATTAGCCATTTTTCCTCCGGTAAGCCCCGGAAGCATGGATAGAACACTGCTCAATCCACCCATATTCCGCATCTGATTCATGCTCTCAAGGTAATCTTCAAAATCAAACTTACCCTTTTTGAGCTTCTCACCCATCTGCTTTTCTTTTTCCTCGTCAATATTCTCAGAGGCCTTCTCAATCAAAGTCAGGACATCGCCCATTCCAAGAATACGAGACGCCATACGATCCGGATAAAACTGTTCCAAATCCGACAGCTTCTCCCCCATACCAACAAAGAGAATCGGCTTTCCGGTAACCGCCTTAACAGACAAAGCCGCACCGCCTCGACTGTCTCCATCCATCTTGGATAACACAACACCATCAATGCCAATCTGATCATCAAACCCTTTTGCAACATCGACTGCCGCCTGACCGGTACATGCATCGACTACAAGTAATGTCTTATGAACTTCGACATTCTCCTTAATCTCTTTTAATTCCTGCATCAAATCTTCATCTATCTGTTGACGTCCTGCCGTATCGAGAATGACAACCTGATGTCCATTTTTCTCAGCATGTGAAATAGCCGCTTTGGCAATTGCCAGTGGTTTTTGATTATCACCCATGGAGAATACATCTACTTCCTGTTTCTCTCCATTTATCTGTAACTGCTTAATCGCTGCGGGTCTATATACATCACATGCAACCAATAAGCACTTTTTACCTTTTAATTTCAGCTTTCCTGCAATCTTAGCTGTGGTCGTTGTCTTACCGGCACCGTTTAATCCACACATCATAATGACAGTAATTGCTTTACCTGGCTGTAAGACAAGCTCCGTTGTCTCAGAACCCATCAAAGAGATCATCTCTTCATTTACAATCTTAATCACCATCTGACCAGGATTAAGACCATTCATAACATCCGCACCAACTGCTCGCGTTTCCACTGACTTCACAAATTGCTTCACAACACGAAAGTTAACATCCGCTTCTAATAAAGCCATTTTAACTTCCTTCAAAGCCGCCTTTACATCATCCTCTGTCAGCTTACCCTTACTTCTTAAATTCTTGAATACATTTTGTAGTTTATCTGTAAGGCTTTCAAATGCCATATATTATAGCTCCTCTAATATGCGATCTGTCAAATTCTTTACCTGTTCCATTAATTCCGTCTTTTGAGAAGAGTCATAATGGGTAACTAATTGATTAATCTCACCGATTCTTTGCTTGATATATAGAAACTTCTCAACAAGGTGAAGCTTGTCCTCATATTCCTCAAGGCTCTTCCTGCTTCGCTTGACGATATCATGTACTGCCTGCCGACTAATGCCCTGCTCGTCAGCAATCTCACTGATAGAAAGATCATTCACAACCATGTCTTCCAATACTCTCTTTTGATGCTCTGTCAGCAGTTCTCCGTAAAAATCGAATAATAATGCCTGTTCCACAAATTCTTCCATCACTTAAAACCTCCGACTTTGCAAGTGTACTATATCAGCAAAGGAATGTCAAGTACTTTTACTTGACATTCCTCCTAACATACTTCCTGCTAATGTTAGAATCATAGTGGTAAGAAAACTTCCTTCTTCTGTCTGGATCTTACCATTTGTAATAAAGGTCATTAAGACAAGCAAAAAGAAATAACAAGCTCCAATGAAAAGTCCCCATAAATACTTCTTATGTCCGATTTTCTTTCCTATGTACATACCCGCTACAAAGGAAGCCACTACATAGCTTACAATAATCAGTATATTTACAATCCCTTCACCCAAATTCAATTTGTAAAGTAAAAGTGCTATTCCCAGCAGAAAAATGCCGGTTATAAGATAAGCTAAAATCAATCCTTTCACAATAAAACCAACTTTGTCCTTCATATCTATGTTCTCCATCTTTATCTTTGTTAAAGATTATTGAGAACAATTGACAATTATACCACTTTTCTGTATATTCCTAATTAAGCCTTCTATTCGATTGCTATTTGGAATGCTTTTGACACTCATATCATTTTATAACAAGGAGATTTATCAATTGGATACCACCATAATAATACAATCTGTATGTTTAGTACTTCTTATACTACTTTCTGCTTTCTTTTCTTCAGCAGAGACTTCATTAACAACCGTTAATAAAATCAAAATAAGAACGCTTGTTGAAGAAGGTGACAAACGTGCTATTCGCCTCACAAAGGTTTATTCTAATTCAGCAAAAATGTTATCGGCAATACTCGTTGGTAATAATATCGTTAATATCTCCGCTTCCGCGCTCTCAACAACGCTTGCTATTCGCATCTGGGGAAATACCGTTGTTGGAATTGTAACTGGCGTATTAACCATTGTAATTCTAGTTTTTGGAGAGATTACGCCTAAGACGATTGCCACCATACATTCTGAAGAAATTGCTTTGTCTTATGCCGGAGTTATCCTATTTCTTATGAAAGCTTTTACTCCCATTATCTTCATTATTGATAAAATTGCCTTACTCTTACTTTTCGTTCTTCATATTGATCCAAAATCTGCTGATAAGTCTATGACAGAGACCGAACTCAAGACAATCGTAGACGTAAGTCACGAAGATGGAGTGATTGAAAGCAGCGAACGTAAAATGATTTATAATGTTTTTGATTTTGGAGATTCTTGTGCAAAAGATATCATGATTCCACGTATCAATGTATGCTCCATTGAGCTTTCTTCGACCTATGATGAGATTCTGGAGGTCTTCAAAAACGAAAAATACACTCGTCTTCCGGTTTATGAAGAGGATACCGATAATATTGTTGGATTAATCAATATGAAGGATTTTCTTCTTTATGAAAGCCGCAAGTTTTTCAAGGTAAGGGATATTCTGCGTGATGTTTATTTTACATACGAGTCAAAGAAGACATCCGAACTAATGATGGAACTGAAGAAATCCACCCTCAGTATGGCAATTGTCCTAAATGAATATGGCGGTGCTGAAGGTATCATTACGATGGAAGATCTCCTCGAAGAAATTGTAGGCGAGATTCGTGATGAATATGACGAAGACGAATTTGATTTAATTAAGACCATCAATGAACATGAGTATCTGGTGGAAGGAAGTCTGAAGCTTGACGACCTGAACGATGCTCTTTCCTTATCCTTAGAATCCGAGGATTATGATTCTGTTGGTGGATTGATTATTGGTCTCCTTGATCGTCTTCCCGATGCCGGCGAATCTGTTTCCACTCCCGATGGTATCATTCTGGAAGTCGTAAGCACCTCTAAGAACAAAATTGATCAGGTACACCTCTATTTACCGGATACTCAACAAGAGGACGAGACCATTGAGTAATCCTTCATCCTGCCCTCTCCAGACAGATATCAAAGAGCTCTATCTTATCACCTGCACCATGAACATTGATTTCCCAATCATTCACAGGCTCGTTTATCTCAAAGGATAACTGCATCTTATTCTCATCCAGTGACTTCGTTTCGTATTCAAAAACATTCTCTCCACCGGACGCATAGATTTCAACGACAGCTTTATCTATATTCTTGCCGGTGATCATGACATCATATCTACCTTTGCCTAGTTTTAAAAATGGTCCATAGGATACACCATGCTCACTTAGATAACGTTTTCCATCACGATCTTCTCCATCAATCAGATGATTCCCATCAAAAGCTATATGATATGAGGACAGGTGACTCTGTTCCATCTGTTTTCGTTCTCCAAGCGGAGACTTTAACCCCACGATCATTCCATCAACAGTATAGTAATACAAGGAATACTGTTCAAATGGAAACAAAACACTATTTGAGAAAATATAAATACTGTCGTCTGATGGATTCTCTGCAAAATCCTCTGCCACCTTTACCGTCGGACTTATCAGATTTCTAGCAAAGTAAAAATCATTAATGGTCATATTATGATCCATCGCATAATCAGTTATCGAATACAGCATTTCCTGGCTCAGCTGATCCTTATCCACCATAACAATGTGAGACCTTTTTTGTTCGACACACACCTCACTCCAGAAGCTTTCTCTTAACAGCGATTGATATTCCTTTTTACTTCTGACAGGCTCCGCCTGTTTCCTAACCGCTCCATAGATATCCATCATCTGCAAAACAACACAAATAGTAAGAAGATACTTCCATAAAGCTTTCTTTCTTGAGCTTCGGCTCGAAATAATGGAAGCAAAAGCTATCATATATACAGCAGGCCACGCAAGTCGACCTGTTGAGCGAAAAATAGACCAAGCATGCTCTACAAACGAAAATAATGGAATCCTTAATAATAACCGATTTCCTAATGTTATCTCATTGGAACAAGCCATCCAAATGGAACCAGCAAACATAATAAGACAAATGACTATCGTTTTCTGTCTTTCTTCCCAAATGTTCTTATACCCATTCAGAATTAGACTCTTACCCCTCACGATACAAGTAATGACAAATAAAGCTATTATTCCAAGTCCAAGATAAGAAAAGCCTTCCAATTGACCATCCACATAATTCTTCAAACCAGGCAAAATACAATTCCATTCCTGTGGATTAAAAAAGCCATTCAAATTAAAACTGTAGTAAGCAAGTCCAGGGGCTCCACTATCCATACCGGAAGAAAATCCACCTAACACCCACATCGATAAGATAATTGACAGAAAATAACTACCCATTATTAAAAGAATACGTTTATAATCATGATTCTTGAACCAGTCAAAAAAACAGAATCCCACAAAAAAAACAGAGCACATCGGGACAAAATAGACATGAATGAAGACAGCCAGGAATCCGACAAGTCCCCATATGGATGTACTCTTCCGAATACTTTGCAGTCTATCACTTTGATAAACCAGACACCAGATACACAGGATTAAAATCCATTGGCCCGCAAGCGACGTATGCCAAAACATTCTTCGAATCATACATGGTGACAATACAATTAACATTGCTCCCATAACCTGGGAAACTCTACTTTCTAAGTATTTTTTGAGAATATTGCAGCTCAGTACCCCCTGAATAATAAAACACAACATCCCCCATAAACCAAAGTACTGAAATCGTTTTGGTAAAATAGGATTAAATACTTTAAAGATTAACGCAAATAACGGAATCGAATCGGTAAACATGATAGATTCCGAAAATGGGTATGCAATATTATTCATCATACCAAAAGGGAATTGCCAGGAAGAATGACGATAGACCTTCCACCCAAGATAATGCTGAGATAAATCTCCCCCAACCATAAGCCAGTCTGTATTGGAAGGGTTAATACAACCTACTCCATAAAAAAGTATAAATACAAGAATGCTTAGTATCGCTGTTATATATTCCGTTTTTATTTCTATGTTCCAATTTCTGGATTTGTTATTTTTCATAAAGTTATTATATCATGAAGTTTCATATCCACAAGTCATTTTGTCAAACAGATAACAACGGTCAAAAGACACAAATAAAAAGAGCGTCACCCACTAGGACCACGCTCTTGTGAACGGCAACGAATTATGCTCTCGATGCAATATAATCCGCCACCTGTTCCTTCTTCATATTAAGGGACAATGCCAACTCTCCATACAAACGATCCTCAGCAATGCTTAAATACCTCTCATCACTGGAAGTTGCTTTTTTCCCTTCAGATATCCGCAACTGCTGTCTGTTATGCAGGGTTTTAATCATCCTGGCTGTTTCCAGGCAATCACACTTCCTTAATAACTTTTTATATATCTCTTCACGTTTCTTCTCATCACGAACGCGGATGGATTCCACATCCTTAATCTGATCCACGAGATTTTTGGCTTCCTCTTCGGAAATCACCGGTCGCATAACGACCTTATCATTATCTACGGGCGTGAACACTCGAGACCCTTTCTGATAAACCGGTACTAATGTATAGAACATTTTATCACCAGATCCACTTCCCATATCAAGCTTTCCAACAGCTTCTACCTTACATACTCCACTCGCTCCATAAATAATATAATCTCCGATTTTATACATCGTTACTCCTTCTGCGTGATGGATCACGCATCCTACAAACCAATTTCTCCTTTTATTTTTTTCTCATACGAAAATCTGCACGAGATACCTTTTCATTGTAACAGTATAAAAACTGAAATGTAAGAGTAACTTTTTATTTTATGAAAGTTTGGAGTATTGTAATAAAACCTAATCCTTTTTTTGTGCACTTTTTCAAATAGATTGTAAAATTCCATCCGCAATTGCAGTGGCAACTTCATAAAAACGTTGGTCGTATAGTCGATTGTCTTTTTCTGAGTTGATAAAACCCACTTCTACCAATACAGCAGGCATTCTTGTTCTCCGAAGAACTACCAGATTCTTACGCACCTCAACTCCCAGATTCTTAAATCCTATCTGTTCCAATTCCATATTAATGTTTTTTGCCATTCTTCCGGGCACTCCGCTATCCTCATAGACCAATGTCTGTACACCATCATACTCCCCCGGATTCACTCCTGAATTTCGGTGGATTGATACAAAGTAGTCTACCCCACTGCGATTAGCTTCCTGCGCTTTCTCATATGGAGTCTCATAAATATCGGAGACTCTCGTATACTCTACATCAATTCCATTCTCGGACAGTATCTCTCCTACCGCCAGCGTAAGCATTAGTACATCATCTTTTTCTCTTCTTCCCTCATATACCGCACCATTGTCAAATCCCCCATGACCGGCATCTAACATAATTCGAATCGCCAAAAAATCCACCTGCTTTCATAGTTATGATATATTCTATGAATAAACAGGTGGATGTTTCTAAAACTTCTTTAGTTCTTCTTTTCCTTCATCCTTTGTATTCTCAATTTTTCGAATGACTACATAATAGGAATAATCATCATTTACCTTTACCTCAACCCGTTCGCCAACCTTTCGTCCAAGGATTGCTCGTCCCATTGGCGATTCATTGCTGATTACTCCCCGAATAGAATTCCCTTTGATGGAAGTTGTAATCTTATAGGTCTCCTCAATCTTATCTTCCTCAACGTAGACCGTTACGGTATTATCCAATCCCACTTCATCGTCTGCGGAAGTATCTGCTATTATGATTGCATTCTTAAGCATTCTTTCCAAATAGCGAATTCTGCCTTCATTCTCATTCTTAAATTTCTTCGCTGCGTAATACTCAAAATTCTCACTCAAATCTCCATGTGAACGTGCTTCTTTCACATCCTCAATTGCTTTCTTTCTCACGACTAATTTACGATTTTCTATTTCGGCTTCAATTCGCTCAATATCCTTTTTTGTAAGCTTATCTCCCATTTTCAAAACCCTTTTTCTGCCAGCCACTCCAAACCATCGTCCACAGTTGGAAAATAACGGTTTTCTGTTTCCGGCGTATGCGACATCTCTTTATGACGAGCCGCCTGTACAGATACTTCATACGAATTACCTTCAATATAAGCAATGCATTTACAATTGCATTTTGCTAATGTTTCATGCAAACGTACATAACGCGTACTTCCCTTCGGACTAACTTGTTGCAAATCCTCAATAAAAGCGATGTATGCCCAGCCATCCTCATGCCAGGGATCTGATAATTCTTCCAAAGCCTCATACAACCATTCTACTTCATGCGCCTTTGCAATTCCTTTTCCTCTGGAGTATACAATCTTTCTCCCTTTATCATCTGTCCAGACCTGAAAACAACCAATTTCCTTTTTCATGTACATCTCCTTAAAAATTTTGATGATTTATACCCATACCATGCTTTTATTCGTTTGCCTGCTCCTGAATCGTAATGCCCAGTTCCTCCAACTGTTTCGGATCTACGCCTGCCGGTGCCTCACTCATCAGACAGCTTGCATCCTTCACTTTCGGGAACGCCATAACCTCACGAATACTTTCTGCTCCAACCAGCAACATAACAAGACGATCAAGACCATAAGCAAGACCTGCATGTGGTGGAACTCCATACTTAAATGCATCTAAGAGGAATCCAAAGCTCTCATAAGCACGTTCCTTTGTAAATCCAAGTACTTCTAGCATTTTTTCCTGAATCTCCGTCTGGTGAATTCTCACACTGCCGCCACCAAGTTCGGTACCATTTAACACAATATCGTAAGCTTTTGCACGAACAGCCCCCGGATCAGAATCAATCAATGGCCAATCCTCGTCCATTGGCATCGTAAATGGATGATGCATTGCCATAAAGCGATTCTCCTCATCACTCCACTCAAGTAACGGAAATTCAGTAACCCATAGGAAATTGAACTGTTTACAATCAATAAGTCCCATCTGTTTACCAAGTTGAAGACGCAATGCTCCAAGAACATTCCATACTATTTTATTCTTATCTGCAGCAAATAGTAATAAATCTCCCTTTTCACCATTCATTGCCTTTACGAGGTCGTGTAGCTGCTCCTCTGTCATAAATTTTGCAAAAGAAGACTTGTAGGAACCATCTTCCTGAATAGAAAGATAAGCAAGTCCTTTCGCACCGCAGCCCTTTGCATCATCTACCAATGCATCAATTTTTTTACGTGGCATATCTGCCTGGCCTTTAGCGTTAATACCTCGTACCGAACCACCATTATCCAAAGCACCGGTAAATACACCAAAACCGCAATTCTTCACTACCTCTGATACATCAACAAGCTCCATGCCAAATCTTGTGTCTGGCTTATCAGAACCAAATCGATTCATTGCCTCCTTCCAAGTCATTCTCGGAATCGGAAGTGTAACATCTAATCCAATTGCTTCTTTGCAAACTCTCTGAATCAGTCTCTCATTAACCTCGATAACATCATCAACATCAACAAAGGATAACTCCATATCGACTTGAGTGAATTCAGGCTGTCTGTCTGCACGTAAATCTTCATCACGGAAGCATTTTGCCATTTGGCAGTAACGATCATAACCGGAACACATCAGTAACTGCTTCAATAATTGTGGTGACTGTGGCAATGCATAAAAATTGCCCGGGTGAACACGGCTTGGAACAAGGTAATCTCTTGCTCCTTCCGGTGTGCTTTTAAATAAGATCGGAGTCTCAATCTCTAAAAAACCTTCTTCTGCTAAAAACAAACGAATAGAGGTTGCGATTTTGCTTCTCAAAATAATATTTCTCTGTAAATCCGGTCTTCTTAAATCTAAGTAACGATATTTCAAACGAAGCTCTTCCCTTGTCTTGCTATCGGACTCAATCGGAAATGGAGGTGTCTCTGA
>CAYZUC010000004.1:0-3775 GCA_964481705.1 uncultured Lachnospiraceae bacterium | reverse complement strand
CTTCAATCTCTCCTGTCAACATACCTTCATTTACAGCACCGGAACGAGCCTCTACACGACCGGTAACAGCAATAACGAACTCACTTCTCATCTTTGTTGCTTTCTCGAAGCTCTCACTTCCACAATCTGCTTCCTCAAAAATAATCTGCATCAAACCGGAACGATCTCTCAAATCAACAAAAATGATTCCGCCCTTATTACGGCTCTTCTGAACCCATCCCATCAGCGTAACTGTCTTGCCAATATCTTCTTTTGTTACTTCTGTACATCTGCAGGTCCTCTTCAGACCTATCATAGCTTCTGCCATTACCTCTTCCTCTTTTCGCTCTTATTGTCTTTCATCCCGAAAAAATTCTTTAAAATCTTCATATCCTTCGGACTGAAGCTGTTCCTTTTGGAATTTCTTATTTTTGTTCATCGTAGCAACCAGAATCTGTTCTCCATTCTCACGACGTTCCATTGCTTCCTTAATGATATCACACATTCTATTGGATGAAATACCTTTCTCTACTAAGAATGCAAGCTTTCCACCTTTTCCTGGAACCTGAAAGCCCTGATCCATCAATATGGTAATGATTCTCTCAAATCCAATGGAAAATCCACACGCCGGAGTCTTCATTCCAGTGAACTTACCAATCATTTCATCATAGCGTCCACCGCCGGCAACGCTGCTACCAAACTCTTCCATCTCGATTTCAAAAATAGTACCGGTGTAATAGGACATACCGCGTACAAGAGTGGGATCAAATACGATGTCAAAATTCGATATCTTCGTTCCATTCACTTGAGTCATGATCATTTGAAGATTCTCTGCTGCTTCCTCACTCAAATAATCACCAAGGATCTCTTTTAACTTGCAGATACCTGATACATCCGGAGTAATCGCTTCAAAGAGTTCCATATACTTATTGGCAGAATCTTCGGAAAAACCACTTTCTACAAGCTCCTTGGAAACCCCTTCCTTACCGATTTTATCCATCTTGTCCAGAATAATAAAGACTAAATCATAGCTTTCCTCTGGGAATCCGCAATAAGAAGCCATTGCTTTAAGAATTCTTCTGTCATTAATACGAACCTTGAAGTTTTCGAAATTAAGCTTTCCCAATAAGGTAGTTGTTGCAAGAATCAATTCAATTTCTGCCAAGCAACTGGAATCTCCCAAAATATCAATATCACACTGCATAAACTGGCGAAAACGACCCTTTTGTGGTCTATCGGCGCGAAACACATTTCCCATTTGCAGAGCCTTAAATGGCATAGGAAGAGCATTCGCATTATTAGAATAATAACGACTAAGCGGAAGTGTCAAATCGTAGCGAAGTCCACTATCAACCAAATCGTTTTCCTTTTCAGCTGTCGCGAGATTCAGCTTCTCGCCTCTCTTTAATACCTTAAAAATCAGTTTTTCATTCTCCCCTCCCTGCTTGGAGCAAAGGTTCTCGATATGTTCTACCGCCGGTGTCTCTATGGAAGAGAAACCAAACTTTCCATAGGTCTCTTTTACAAGTCCGATCACATAATCGCGAATCTGCATCTCAGCAGGCATAATATCCTTCATCCCGGTAACGGGTTTCTTTACAAGTGCCATTTATTCTCCATTCCTGCGCCTTATACGCATCTAACATATGTGTAAATTCCAAGTATCTGTATGTATTATCTTCTCATCACACAGTCGGTTCTAATTATATTTTTGTATAGTATAAATGTCAATGCCTACTTTGACCTTATTTAAATACAAAATCAAGCCTCATATCATAGATTGGCTTATACACTTTTAAGGGATAATCATCTATATACTGGTCAATTTTTTGTCTTGTAATATTGGTATTTCGTACATAGCCACTGATTAACTCTGTTACCTCTTTCTTCGGCTTTGGACAATACTTTTCAAAATCCTTTAATAAATCTAAGAGCTGTAGAATTCTATAATTATCCTCTGTAATTGGAATACGGGCCCTTCTCACCATAAATACTTTATTTCCTATTGAAATATCTCTCACAATCGGTGCAGACTCATTGCTTACAATCTCCACCTTGGATGGTTCCTTTTTACTGAGTCCCAACTGATAAGCAAAGGTATCACCTGAGTAATAACCCATAATCTTCCCCTTACGTGAGATATACTTGCTCTTCGCTACATCATCTGAGGATAAAAGACTTCCATATTTAAGATTACCCTCTCTTGGAAGATAGTAAATACCCTTTTCAAATCTTACCAGCTTCTTAGCATCAACAAGACGCTTTAACTGCTGTTTTAGATTATCCGAAGTCATCTTTGGAATCTTAATATCTGAAATGAAAATTGGCTCACCTGTTTTGTACTTGCTCGATATGTAATCCATTAAAGTTCCCATAATTTCTCCATTCTTTCACATCTTCATTCAATTTGATATTCGTACCATATATCATATAGCATCCATGTCACTAATTGTAATATATAATATTAGTAATTGCAAGTCTCTCTGTTGTTTATTGCTCATAACAGATAGTAACCTTGGGGGGAGTTTCTTTTTCCTTTTCAAAGAAATCCCTCACATCATCTAGATACTTCGATACCTCTTCTTCCTAAATCTCTCTTTGATCGGCCAATTCAAATACATACGGTTGGTCATTTTCTAATTCAACCGGCAA
Source organism: uncultured Lachnospiraceae bacterium (assembly GCA_964481705.1). GTDB lineage: Bacteria > Bacillota > Clostridia > Lachnospirales > Lachnospiraceae > CAYZUC01. The sequence continues at coordinate 1,144 of CAYZUC010000004.1, read as the reverse complement.
GCCTAGAAGCGGCAACTCATTCCGAAAGAGATTTGTATTTGACGAAAGTCCGTAGAAATCAAAGCTTTCATTTTTATAGTAAGCGTTATCATACTGTTCGTTATCATACTGAAAGGAAATAAAATCTATATAAAGTAAACCTTTTACCATAATTCATGATACACTTATGAATGAATAAGTAAAGGTTCTAAAGGAGACTTTTCTATGCTTGACTGCCAATCCATTATTAACTTTCATAGAACAGACCGTATTCTATTCCGCGGCTCGGATTATATCTATCTGTATCCGCACGCCTCGCTACGCCAATGGATCTCACACTACTGTATTACCTTTCCCCATCCTGGTATGATGTCTGAGCAATATACTATCATGCCTCACGGTGCTACAACACTGGTTTTTTCTGTAGATTCTTCCGCCATCACAAGTACTCTCTTCGGACCGATTACAACTCCTGTAAATGTGGGTCACAATATCAATACCTACTCTCTTCTGTTTATTATTGAATTTGAACCTGCCGGATATTATGCATTTAACAATGTTCCACAAAAGGAACTGGCCAATCTGATTCAACCGATTGATGACATAGACCCCGCTCTGCATCGTCTGATTTTAGATCATTTAGAATTCGAAATAGATATAAATGTCTTCGTCGATGCAATCAATCATCTTTTTATTAATTATGTAAAGACTTCCAAGTATCAACAGGAATTTCTGCTCGCAAATCAGATGATAATAAAAAATGATGGTACCTTGCCTGTAAATGAGCTTTCTCATGAATTGTATTATAGCGAACGTCACTTAAATCGACTTTTTGACAAGTATCTCGGAGCCAGTATGAAGTCTTATTCTCGTCTTGTTCGGGTCAACAAAGCCATTTATCTGCTTGGTCGCAAAAGTCTCAGTATGCAGGAGGTCTGTATGGATGCTGGGTTTTATGACCTTCCTCATTTTATCCAGGATTTTAAGCTAATTTGCGGCGTCACTCCTCAGGAATATCGAGATAATATGTCCGATTTTTACAGTCGCATTACAAAATACTGATTTATAATGCATATCAGATGTTACATCAAAACAATACTTTAGATGCGCTTGTAAATGTCAATATAAAAATGCTCAAAAAGTGGAAAATAAAAATGTACATTAT
>CAYZUC010000003.1:65715-70726 GCA_964481705.1 uncultured Lachnospiraceae bacterium | reverse complement strand
TGAGAAGCTGGGCAGAGGATTTGCATGGCTGGATACCGGTAATCACGATGCTTTGTTGGATGCAGCTGATTATGTGGCGGCAGTACAGAAAAGACAGGGCATGTATGTATCTTGTATTGAGGAGATTGCATATCGTCGTGGTTTTATCGATCGTGAACAGCTTCTGGAACTTGCTAAACCGTTAATGAAGACAGATTACGGTAAGTACCTGATTGATGTAGCGAATGGATTATAAGAAATATTTATTTGCAATTGTTCTTTTTCTTTTATGTACAAGCGCAGGGATATATATGCTTTTAGCGGCTAGACTGGATCAGCATGAGACAACTGGTATGACCGCGACAGCGGAGGCAGAAAATGTCTTGGAGGAGGCGAGTACCGGGGCGCCAAGGTTATCCGACATTATGGAGGAATCGACAGAGGAATCCACAGAGAACCAAGGAATGGTGTATTCCGTAATAGAAGCCTCTATGATGCTTTCGTCGATTCAAAGAGATTTGACAATTAAAATCGTAGGTCCGGATGGAAAAAGGCTTACCGGCAGGAGATGGGTGGCCTATGTCTATCATTCTGAGGATAATAAATTTATTTATGAGGATGTGGATCATGATGGTATGATATACATTCCGGAAATCAAAGCAGGTAATTATGAAGTGATGCTGGGGGAAATGGTCGGTGTTCGTGTACCGGACAGACCCACCGGTGTTTCCATCAAGGATAATATTGTGTATCGTGCGATTCCTGATATCCGAGATAAGATTAAGACAGAATCCGAGATTGATGTTGCGCTGGAGGATACCGCGGACATTGAAGAGGTGGATGAGGGCGTAACCTATGCGACCGGCAGGGTTGGAACACTGGGAATAGATGTGTCAAAGTGGAACAAGGAGATTGATTGGCAGCAGGTTCGTGATTTTGGTGTGGATTACGCGATTATTCGACTGGGATATCGAGGTTCTTCCTCCGGAGCATTGGTGGAGGATCCTTATTTTGAGCAGAACTTTCGAAATGCAGATGCATCAAATGTGAAGAAGGGAGTTTACTTCTTTACTCAGGCGATGACAGAAGCAGAAGCAGTGGAAGAGGCCAGTATGGTGGTATCCGTACTTGCGGGTGCTTCGCTGGATTATCCCGTCTTTTTAGATGTGGAAGGGAGTGGCGGACGTGCTGACGTTTTGGACAATTCCCAGAGGACAGCGAATATCAAGGCTTTTTGTGAGACCATAGAAAATGCGGGATATCGTGCAGGCGTTTATGCTAATAAAAACTGGTTCACGAACCGGATTCAGACAGAGGAGCTTGCAGACTATGTAATATGGCTCGCTCAGTATAATGTACCGGTGCCAACCTATGAAGGAGATTATCATATCTGGCAGTATTCTTCCAAGGGAGCGATTCCCGGAATTGCTGGGTATGTTGACATGAATCAATGTTATGATACGGAGAATCCATAGAACACGGCTCTCTGTAGATAAGGAGCATTGTGGAATGGATAGAATAGTAGTATTTAGATAAAGGAGATTGAGTTATGGGAAAGATTACAGTAGAGACATGCGAGATTGAAGGATTGAAGGTTATTACACCGACCGTATTTGGTGATTCCCGTGGATACTTCATGGAGACTTATAATTACAATGATTTTAAAGAGGCCGGAATAGACTGCGTCTTTGTACAGGATAATCAGTCGGCATCCAAGAAAGGCGTACTCCGAGGCATGCATTTTCAGAAGAATTTCCCGCAGGACAAGCTGGTACGTGTGATTAAGGGGGAAGTATTTGATGCAGTTATTGATGTAAGAGAGGGTTCGGCAACCTTTGGGAAATGGCATGGCGTTCTGTTGTCAGAGGAGAATAAAAAGCAGTTCTTTATTCCGAAAGGATTTGCACATGGGTTCCTCGTACTGTCTGATTATGCAGAATTTTGTTATAAATGTACGGATTTCTATCATCCGGATGATGAAGGCGGAATCCTTTACAATGATCCGGAGGTTGGCATAGACTGGCCCATACCAGAGGGAATGGAGCTTGTGATGTCTGAGAAAGATCCTAAATGGAAAGGAATTGCTTCCTACAAGCAAGAAAGAAATCTTTAATCATGACTAAGAAAAAGAATGTAATTTTGCTATGTCTTTTGGTAGTAATTGCTGCCAATCTCTATATTATTCTGCATCATAATCCGCTCGCAGTACAAAGTCAGGAAATTATGAAAAAGATAGTTTCCTGTGTTATGCTGGACGGAGCTTTTGCAGTATTTGCATGTCTTTACGATCGTATCGTTATTCTCCCGATTGAATTATGGCAGAACCGCGAGCTGATTATGAAACTTGCAGTCAACGATTTCAAGTCCAAGTATTCCGGGAATTATCTCGGAATTTTCTGGGCTTTTGTACAGCCGATCGTAACGGTTCTTGTATATTGGTTTGTATTTGCAGTTATGCGTGGCGACTGGGGACTCGAAAGTGGTGGCGGATATCCTTTTGTGCTATGGTTAATAGCTGGTATCGTTCCCTGGTTCTTTTTTTCAGATGCTTTATCACAGGGTACGAGTGCCTTACTTTCTTATCAGTATCTGGTGAAGAAGGTAGTCTTTAAAATCAGTATCTTACCCATTATCAAGGTAATATCAGCCTTGTTCATTCATTGCTTTTTTACGGTATTTGCATTGGTACTGCTGGCGTGCTATGGTTACTGGCCGGACCTGTATGCGATTCAGATTCTGTATTTTACATTCTGTTTGTTTATTCTGGTACTCGGACTGAGCTACATTACCTGTTCCATTGTGGTATTCTTTCGCGATCTGGGACAGATTATTTCCATTGTATTGCAGGTTGGAGTGTGGATTACGCCAATTATGTGGAATATTGAGATACTTCCAAGACCATTACAGATTATTTTCAAGCTGAATCCCGTATACTATATTGTAGATGGTTACCGGATGTCATTACTGAATAAGATGTGGTTCTGGGAGCATTTTTACTCCACTGCTTATTTTTGGATCTTTACCGTATGTACTTTCCTGATAGGAGCACTGATTTTCAAAAGATTAAAAATACATTTTGCAGATGTATTGTAGGGAAGGATTAAGTCAAAATGGATGAAATTGCAATTCAGGTAGAAAATCTGGACAAAGTATATAAACTCTATGAGAAGCCAATGGACAGACTACGGGAGTCTCTGGGTCTTTCCGGTAAGAAAAAGCTTTATCGGGAGCATTATGCCCTGAAGGATGTCAATATGACAGTGAAACGTGGGGAGACAATCGGTATCATAGGAACCAATGGTTCTGGAAAATCCACAATTCTTAAAATAATAACAGGCGTTCTCAATCCGACGAAGGGAAAAGTAGATATCAATGGAAGGATATCTGCACTTCTCGAGTTGGGCGCAGGCTTTAATATGGAATTCACCGGTATTGAGAATGTTTATCTGAATGGTACTATGATAGGCTTTTCGAAAGCAGAAATAGACGCAAAGCTTCAGGATATTATTGATTTTGCGGATATTGGCGAATTCATCAATCAGAAGGTCAAGACTTATTCCAGTGGTATGTTTGTACGACTGGCTTTTGCTGTAGCGATTAATATCGAACCGGAGATTCTGATCGTAGATGAAGCTCTTTCTGTAGGGGATGTTTTCTTTCAAAACAAGTGTTATCATAAATTTGAAGAGTTCAAGGCACAGGGAAAGACCATATTGTTTGTTAGTCACGATCTAAGCAGCATCAGCAAATACTGTGACCGTGTAGTCCTCTTGGAACGAGGCAGAAAGCTCGGTGAGGGCTCCCCGAAAGAAATGATAGATATGTATAAGAAGGTACTTGTGAATCAGCTCGACAGCAGTAATATGGATGGTTCGAAGCAATCGATTGACCGCAATCCGAGTGGCGATCATTGGAAGGATAGAATGAACCTGAATCCGGATCAGGATACGTATGGAAGTGGACTTGCTGAGATTGAGGATTTTTGTGCAATTGATAACAGCGGTAATATAACAAACACAATCATTAAAGGAGATCCCTTTACCATCAAGATCAAGGTACGCTTTTTCGAGACGATATCAGAACCTATCATTGCTGTTTCATTTAAGAATCGGTTGGGAGTGGAGATCACAGGAACCAATACTATGTTTGAAAAGGTAAGTACAGGCAATCCGGGAGCAGGAGACGTGCTGATTGTGACTTTTACACAGGATATGTCACTACAGGGTGGTGAGTATCTCATTTCTCTTGGCTGCACCGGTTATCGTGAAGGTAATTTTACGGTATATCATAGATTGTATGATATTTTTAATCTACAGGTAATTTCTTCAAAGGATACGGTAGGTTATTATGATATGGTTTCAGAGACTGAGGTGAGTTTGAATGGAACGCCTCAGAATGGAGAGTGATCATGGAGAGCAGAAATGAAAAAATAGGAAAGGTCACTTTGGATTACACGTGTTACTCCGGAGAGGATCTGTATAGTGAAGGGGCAGATGAGGATACGCTCCTGGAATTGGTAAAGAGTAATAAGAAGGATGCATATAACAGACGAATAGCAGAAAACAGTCGCTGGTCCATGCTCTATCATCTTTCACATATTCGTGGAAATATAGTGGATTTTCTGCCTATCGGGAGAAAAGACCGTATTTTAGAGGTCGGTTCCGGATGTGGTGCGATTACAGGGACGCTTGCAGGAAAAGCAGGCAAAGTTACTTGTATAGAGCTGAGTAAGAAACGTTCCTTGATTAATGCCTATCGAAATCAGGAATGTGATAATGTGGAGATTCATGTGGGTAACTTTCAGGATATTGAAGTTACGTTGAATGAAAAGTATGATTTCATCATGCTGATCGGTGTGTTTGAATACGCTGCAAGCTATATTCAAAGCACATCTCCTTATGAGGAGTTCTTAAACATCCTATCCAAACACCTTGTAAAGGGTGGTAAGCTGGTCATAGCAATCGAGAACAAGTATGGTTTGAAGTACTGGGCCGGATGTCAGGAATCACTGAATGGGGGATTTTTTGTTGGA
>CAYZUC010000003.1:0-65705 GCA_964481705.1 uncultured Lachnospiraceae bacterium | reverse complement strand
GGGGAAATTCTACGAAGGAATCGAAGGGTACCCTACAACAAGCGGTGTACGTACGTTTTCCAGAACCGGTATTGAGAACATAGCGAGAAAATGTGGGTGTCGTACCGAATTCTATTACCCCTATCCAGATTATAAGCTTCCTATTACGATTTATTCGGACGCGTATCTTCCCAAGGTGGGTGAGCTTACCGATAATCTTCGCAACTTTGATGCAGAACGTGTTATTGCTTTTGATGAAGCACTGGCCTTTGATGAGATAATACGTGAAGGGATGTTTCCACATTACTCGAATTCTTATTTGGTACTTTTACAGAAGGAAGAGCGGATGGAGAGCTTTATTACGAGAAAACCGATCTATTCCAAGCATTCCAATGAAAGAGCTGATGAATATCGTATCCGAACTGACATTGAGAGGAACGGGTATGGAGAACGTTTCGTAGTGAAATATCCTTATGATGGAGCAGCAAATGCACATGTTAAATCCATGATGAAATCCTATGAGCTTCAACAGAAGCTCTTTGCAAATACGAGATTCCGACCCAATGTGTGTAGACCGGTGAACTCTATACAGACCTCTGAGTCCGGCATGGAATTTGAATATCTGACCGGGGAAACCATGGAGACAAAATTGGATCGTCTTTATGATCAGGGGAAACAGGAAGAACTAGTCACCGATATTATGGAGTTTGCGGAGTGTGTGAAGAACATTCCGGGAAGTGTGGATTTTTACCTCACAGAAGGCTTTACGCAATTCTTTGGAGATGTGACATTGCCTGGAGAACAAAAGTGTAATAAAATATCTAATCTTGATTTAATATTCTCGAATATCCTTATAAATACGGAGTGGAACGTGATTGACTATGAATGGACCTTTGAATTTCCAATTCCGACAAAGTTCATTTTGTACCGTGCCATGTTTTACTATTTCACAGCAGAGAAGGAAGAATTACTGAAAAAGTTCTCCATTTATGAGAAGCTTGGGATCAGTGATGCGGAACAAACAATATTCCGCTCTATGGAACAACACTTTCAACAGAAAATTATTGGAGAACGTCTTTCCCTGGTTGGCATGTATTCATTAATGGGACGGAATGCAGAGAAGCTCACAAAATTAAAAAGATTTGGTGACCTATTGCCAAGAAAAGACAGGGTAAAAGTATACTTCGATAAAGGAAATGGTTTCTCAGAAGAAAACACATGCTTTTATTCTGCAAGCGTCGATGAGGATGACCGTGTCACCTTGGAATTTACACCAGAGCCGGAGGTACAATCTGTAAGAATCGATCCGACTGCTTATCCCTGCATGATCAGACTTCATGATTTCGGTATGGACGAGGTTAGTGTGAATGGTATGGTTTTTCCGGAACATACGATATTATATCATACAGACGATCCCCAGATGATTTTGGAAAACATTCCAAGAGGAAAGCAGGTTCGTGTGGAATATACGATAACTGCTCTACGCTCTGATTTTTTTGAACCCCTTGCAACTGGCGTAGAACAGATGAATACTTCGATATTTAAAAAACGGAAGGGTCCTTATGAAAAAGTCAGACTATCTACAAAAACTAGATAAAGCGCAAAATCCCTATTACTATTGGATTCTGGAAAATGAAGAACCGATTTTGTCGAAATCTGACTTGGAGGATGATTTTCTTGTTTTTCTTTCAGCAGATGGTGATATGGAGGAGCATGCACTGTCGTATATCCGTGATTACTTGGATTTACAGTTACAAGACGGGAAAATAAATGTAGATTTAATTTATTGTGACGAGGATGTTCTGCTTGACCATAACGCGAAAGACATTGCAAGAAGCAGGACTTCTCCGTGGTTGAAGCCGGACTGGTCTCCGGACACTCTGGATAGCATGTTCTATTTTGGAGGACTTGTTTTGGTAAGACGTCCGGTGGCAGAAAAGGTTAGTCACAGGATTGAGATGGAGCCAGGAGACTTTTTGGAGGAGAATGGTTACTATCGACTGGACAAGGAATCCTACGATTTTCTGAGAGAGTGCGCAAAGGAATCACGTAATGTGCTTCATATTCCACGCATACTATTTCACAGTAGGAAACCGGTACGTTATGAGTATGAGACCCCCAGATTCGTGGAAACGGTATATAGCTGTGTATCTGTCATTATTCTATCCAAGGATCATCCGGAGCTGCTTAGAAATGCTCTGCGGGCTGTAGAAATTGGTGGCGAGGGTCAAAAGATAGAGACAATAGTCGTTGATAATGGCAGTACACAGGAGAATAGAAAATCAATAGAGCAATTAAAGCAGGAGTTCTCCTTTCGTTATCTGTATCAACCGATGGAATTTCAGTACTCGACCTTGTGTAATTTAGGCGCCGCTGAGGCAGAAGGAGACTTTCTTCTGTTTCTGAATGATGATGTTGAACTTGTTGGACCCATTCGTTTTATATCCAGAATGCTGGCAGAAGCCGCTAAATCACATATTGGTGCAGTAGGATTAAAGCTCCTGTATCCTGGCGGAGACTTGATCCAGCATATTGGTATTACGGATTTGGCGTGTGGACCTTCTCATAAGCTGGCAACGTATCCGGATTCTGTTGATTATGATCATGGCAGAAATCACATAACAGGCAATGTTCTTGCAGTTACGGGAGCCTGTATGATGATGGAGAAAAGGAAATTTTACGAGGTTTCCGGCTTTGATGAGAAGCTTGCCGTTGCTTATACGGATGTTGACCTTTGTGTGGATTTGATAGAAAAAGGGTATTGGAATGTCTGTATCAATGAGATTTTCCTGTACCATCACGAATCCATCAGTCGCGGTAACGATATGATAGATGATGGGAAAAGAACACGATTACAAAAGGAACGGGATTACTTCTATGCAAAGCATCCTTTTATACAAGAAAAAGGAGATCCCTTCTACCATCCCCAATTAACAAAGACGAAATTGACCTACGAACCGGACTTTCTGCAGGAATGGGAATATACCGATCGACTCTCGCTTCCGGTTGAGATGGAAGGTAAAAAGGTGAAGAAGGTAGAAAGTAACCGATTCCATTGCAATATCGATGCGATTCGTTTGATGCCCGGTCAGAATGCAACGGAATCGGATTACGCGGAGATGGAAGGATGGGCTTTTTATAGTAAGAAAGAGAATCTTGATTACGAGCCATGCCTGCTGCTGATTCATGGGACGACTATGGTAGAGGTTCCTGTTTGCCGTAAATATCGGGCAGACTTGGAAGATACTTTTCCTGGTGAAAAGCACATTTTGTTATCTGGTTTCATAGGTAGGATTCCGATGGAGATATATCAGAAATATAGTGGAAGTGTTTTGGCACCGGCACTTACCAAGGTGTCAGGTTTAGGAAGCGGAACGTGTTATTATAAGGAGACAACATGGCTGATAGGGAACAAGAGAAATTAATTGCATATTATAAGGAACTGTATGAAAAAGAAGAAAAGAAGAATCTTGAGTTGACAGAAGAACTGGTTGCCTCAGAGGAGAGATGTGCAGAGCTTCAGCGCAAGGTGGATTTGATAAAGAAAAGTCTTATTTTTCGTATATTGAAACCATTTCGTATGTGTTGGGCAAAAATGAAGAACGCATTTATACGAGTAAAGCGATATGGCAATTTGAGAAATTTGATTGCAAAAATAAAAAGTAAGCGTATCGAGCGTCAGGCCTATCGTTTACACGGCACAGCAAGTTTTCCTTCTGAGGAAGAACGAAATATTCAATCTGAATTTAATTTTACAAAAGATGTGAAATTCAGCATTTTGGTTCCTCTTTATAACACGCCTGAGAACTTTTTAAGAGAGTTGTTTGACTGTGTGCTGGCGCAGACAAGAGAGGAATGGGAGCTTTGTCTGGCTGACGGTTCGGATGATGTACATGATTATGTTGGTAAGATTGTTGAAGAGTATGCAAAACGTGATCGGGAACAGGGGCATGAAGGAAGATTTCATTATCAAAAGATTGAGAACAAGGGTATCTCAGAGAATACCAATGTTTGCTTTTCTATGGTTACCGGCAATTATGTGGCACTTCTTGACCATGATGATTTGCTTCACCCGTCCGTTCTGTTTGAGTATCGCAAGGTGATAGATGAAACAGACGCTGACTTCATCTATTGTGATGAGGCAACATTTAAGGGAAACAGCATTGATAATATGATTACTCTGCACTTTAAGCCGGATTTTTCTCCTGATAATTTAAGGGCTAATAATTACATCTGTCATTTTTCGGCCTTTAAAGAAAAGCTGCTGGAGGAGACCGGACTTTTTCGGAGCGAATTTGACGGCAGTCAGGACCATGACATGATATTAAGACTGACGAAAGCAGCTTCGAGGATTTATCATGTTCCTCAGATTATGTATTACTGGCGCTCTCACGCAGCCTCTGTGGCATCGGATATCAATGCCAAGACCTACGCGATTGATGCAGCTAAGAGAGCAGTGGCAGCACATCTGACGGCCTGTGGATTTGAAAATTTCAAGATAGAGAGTACCAGAGCGTTTGCAACTATTTTTCGAATCCGTTATCAGATTATTGGAAAACCGAAGATATCCATTATTATTGCGAATAAAGACCATGTAGAGGACTTAAGACGATGTGTGGAATCCATACTGGTACGTTCCTCTTACGAGAATTATGAGATCATCATTGTTGAAAATAATAGTACCGAACAGAGCATCATGGATTATTATCAGGAATTGGAAGCTTGTCCACGCGTGAAACGTATTACGTATCAAGGGGAATTCAATTACTCCGCGATCAATAATATGGGCGCCAGGGAAGCTACCGGAGATTACTTCCTTCTTTTAAATAACGATACGGAGGTTATCACCAGAAACTGGATGGAAGAGCTGCTGATGTATGCACAGAGAAAGGATGTCGGAGCAGTTGGCTGCAAGCTGTATTATGATGATTATACGATTCAGCATGCTGGGATTGTTCTGGGACTGGGTGCCCATCGTACCGCAGGACATACACATTACAAACAGGCCAAGGATAATCTCGGATATATGGGAAGACTATGTTATGCACAGGACGTCTCTGCTGTAACTGGTGCATGCTTGATGGTGAAAAAATCGGATTATTTCTTAGCAGGAGGATTAAGTGAGGATTTTGCTGTAGCACTGAACGATGTGGATTTTTGCCTGAAACTTCGTTCTCAGGGATTGTTAAATATTTTCACCCCGTTTGCAGAGATGTTTCACTACGAATCGAAATCCCGTGGTGGAGATTTGGTAGAGCAGAGTCGTAAAAACGCGGAACGCTACGATCAGGAAGCCGATCATTTTAAGGAAAAATGGAAGGATGTACTGGCGGCAGGAGATCCCTATTACAATACAAATTTCTCGCTGGATCATAGTAACTACACACTGAAGACACAGCCCAAAAGTATGATTTAGTTGTTGGAAGTATCTCTTTGTGTTATAATTTATTGGTTAAATTAAGTTTCAAGGAGGATTGGAATGAATTACAGAGAACAATATGATTTCTGGATGTCAGACTCATACTTTGACGATGCTACAAAAGAAGAACTGAAAAGTATTCAGGATAATCAAGCGGAGATAGAAGACCGCTTTTATAAGGAACTGGAATTTGGTACCGGAGGGCTGCGTGGAGTTATCGGTGCAGGAACGAATCGTATGAATCTGTATACGGTACGAAAGGCTACGCAGGGACTCGCAAACTATATTTCTCAGCAGGGAGCACAGAAAAAGGGTGTTGCGATTGCATATGACTCGAGAAATATGTCACCGGAGTTTGCTGACGAAGCTGCTTTGTGTCTCAATGCGAATGGAATACAGGCTTATGTATTTGATGCACTCAGACCGACACCGGAATTATCCTTTGCAGTCAGAAAGCTTGGATGTACAGCGGGAATCGTCGTAACTGCAAGTCATAATCCGCCGGAGTATAACGGCTACAAGGTTTACTGGGAGGATGGTGCTCAGATCACATCTCCAAGAGACAAAGAAATCATCGGTGAAGTTAAGAAAGTAACCGATTATCATACGGTTAAGAGCATGAGTAAGGACGAAGCGATGAAAGCAGGACTTTACCATGTAATCGGAGCAGAGATAGATGATGCTTATATGGCTGAATTAAAGAAATTAATCATTCATCCGGATGTGATTAAAGAAGTTGCAGAGGATATCAGGATTGTATATTCACCATTTCATGGTACCGGTAATATTCCGGTTCGCCGCATTTTAAAGGAGCTTGGGTTCCGCCATGTATTTGTTGTTCCCGAGCAGGAGCTGCCGGATCCGGAATTTACAACGTTAGATTATCCGAACCCGGAGGACCCAAAGGCCTTTACCCTTGCCCTGAAGCTTGCAAAAGAAAAGGATGCTGATATTGTACTTGCTACGGACCCGGATGCGGATCGCCTTGGAATCTATGCGAAGGACACAAAGACCGGTGAGTATGTTTCCTTTACCGGTAATATGTCAGGAATGCTGATTGCGGAATACATCTTAAGAGAAAGAAAAGCGACCAATACTCTTCCGGAGAATGCAGCACTTGTGAAAACGATTGTTACCACCAATCTCGCGGACGAGCTGGCAAAAGCATATCAGGTGAAGCTCATTGAGGTACTGACGGGATTTAAGTATATTGGAGAGCAGATTAAATGGTTTGAGGAGAATCATACGTATCAGTACGTATTTGGTTTGGAAGAGAGCTATGGCTGTCTCGCAGGAACCCATGCAAGAGATAAGGATGCTGTTGTAGCAGTGATGTGTCTTTGCGAAGTAGCAGCCTGGTGTAAAAAGAACGGTAAGACCGTATGGGATCAGATGCTTGAAATCTATGAAGAGTATGGCTATTTCATGGAGGGAATTCACACGATTACCTTAAAAGGAATAGACGGAGCGGAACAGATTCAGACCATTATGGAAAATATCCGTAAGAATCCTCCGAAATCCTTTGGGGACCTCAAAGTGCTGGAATTCCGCGATTACAGCAAGGATACTGCAATGGATATGGAGACAGGAAAGGTGACATCTACCGGTCTTCCGGAGTCCAATGTATTATACTTTAATCTGAGCAACCAGTCATGGTGCTGTGCGAGACCTTCCGGTACAGAACCAAAGATCAAATTCTACATGGGTGTAAAAGGAAGTTCATTGGAAGATGCGGAAAAGAAATTGGAAGTTCTGAAAGCAGAAGTAACAGAACTTTCAAAATAAGTGTTTTGGAGAAGTTATGCAAAAGTCTGTAGGTAATCAGAAAATAATATGGATTTTCGTTTATGGTATATTAGGTCTTTTGGCAGCCGTGTCGATTGTACAGGGCTGCCGAAATGCCGTTCTTTATAGTCAGGATTTTCAATGGGATGCCGCGAAGGCACTTGTATTGCGCATCAATCCTTATACAGAATCCCTGCATCCGACCGGCGCGTTGGAATCGTTAGGAGCTACAGAGTATTTTAAGCAGATGGAGGCGAATCAGTTTCCATCTTTATTGCTTTTATTACTGCCTTATACTTTTTTGGCACCTATGACAGCGAGAATGGTATGGCTTGGTTCTAATCTTGTATTAACAGCACTTGTTATTGTATTGCTGCGCAAGACATTTATGAAAGAAATGGATGTTCGGTGGTTTGGGGTGCTTATGCTGTTCATGATTGCAGGTACTCCATGGAGGAATCAGATTGGAGTTGGTCAACATACAATTTTTTCATTCTTCTTTTTCCTTTTGGCAGTATGGCTGTCTGAGAGCAAGAGACCTGTTCTGTCGGGCTTAAGTCTTACGGTATGCTATTTCAAGTATACATTAACAGTACCGCTGGTTGTCTACTTCGTTTATAAGAAGAGATGGAAGGAATTGCTTCTTTCTATCGGCATCCATATTGTACTTACGATAGCTTCTGCCTTTTGGTTGGGAGAGAGCTTCCTTAATATGATTATTCAGCCACTGCAGGTGTCAAGCGCCTTATCCGGAGAGGGAAGCATTGATCTTTCTGCATTGCTTCAGGGCTCTCCCTATGCACTTGTCTTGACGGCGGCGGTTATGATACTTCTTCTGGTTATTGCGTTACGAATGCCGGAGGGACAGGATAAGCTGCTGATGGCAATCGTGCTGCTGTGGTCGTTGATTATAACATATCACAGGACATACGATTATTTTGTTATGGTACTTCCGTTTTGTTATTATATGACAGACGTTATTGAATGGAAATCCTTATTTAAAAAAGAGAAATGGGAACTGCTTGTATACGCGGGGCTCGTTTTTGCTGTTTTCTTTGTACTGAGAATCTTTTCAGAATCGATGCCATCACTGATTGTGATAGGCACCTATTATTATATTGTTACCATCTGGATGACATTTCGCGGGATACGGGCGATTCGAAACTAATGGAAGTTGGAGGAATACATGGATAAGCTTTATATGATTATACCGGCCTATAATGAGGAGGCAACCATCAAACAGGTCATTGATGACTGGTATCCGGTAGTAGTGGAGACAGGTCAGGAAAGTCGTCTGGTTATTATTGATGATGGCAGTAAGGACAGTACGTATACGTGTTTACAGGAGGCTGCGAAGACAAGACCACAATTAGTTGCCATGACAAAACCAAATGGCGGACATGGAGCGACCATTTTATTTGGATACCGATATGCAGTGGAACAGGGTGCTGATTATGTATTTCAGACCGATTCGGATGGACAGACGCTTCCTTCCGAGTTCCCGCCCTTTTGGGAAGAAAGAAAGAATTATGATATGATTGTCGGCCATAGGAATCACAGGAAGGACGGACTTTCGAGAGTATTTGTGACTAAGGTATTGAAATTGGTAATTCGGATGTGTTTCCATGTATCGGTAATCGACGCGAATACCCCTTATCGTTTGATGGAAGCCAAGATTTTTGCAGAGCAGTTAAAGCTGGTTCCGGATGATTTTTTCTTAACAAATGTTCTGATTAATGTCATTTATACCAAGCAGAAACGAAATGTAAAGTATGTACCCATTACCTTCCGTCCGAGACAGGGAGGCGTGAATTCCATCAATATGAAGCGAATATTTGGAATTGGCAGAAAGGCACTCCACGATTTTCATGAACTAAATAAAAACTTGGATAGAAGATAGGATTAAGAGGATGACGAAGCAAGAGAAAAAGAAGAAACTGTTTGACCAGATCATAAAGTTTGGAGTAGTAGGAGTATTATCCTGTATTATTGATTTTGCGGTACTATGGGTTTTAAATAACATATTTGGAGTCTATTATCTGATTGCCACATTTTTTGGCTTTATGATCTCTCTGATTTTCAATTACATCGCCAGCATGGCGTTTGTTTTTCAGAGAAAAGAGAATGTTGATAGGAGAAAAGAATTTATTGTATTTATGGTACTAAGCCTGATTGGTTTGGGGTTGAATCAATTAATTATGTATGTAATTGTTGATTTGATGTATGCGCATTGGAAATGGGTACAAGTATTTATTGGATTTTTCTATGATAACATCGGATTCCTGCGTGCGATGACAGCCGGACGAGAAGAGCTGTGTGTTATGGGTGCTAAGGTAGTCGCAACTGGAATTGTTATGGTATATAATTTTGTAACCCGAAAAAAATTTATCGAGAAGAAGGACTGATTACTTGAAGAAACGTCGTAGCATTCTTTTTATTCTTCTGATTATCCTACTAATTGTGATAGCAGGAGTGCATGTTTACCGTAGTAAATATGCAAAAGCAAAAGAGAAACCGATTGTGTTTGCTGCAGATCCGGAGGAGGAGACAGTTCCGGAGCCAAAGAATCTGAATCCAAAATTAAAGAAGCATTTGGAACAGGCACATACAATCAGTAAGGACGAAATCCATGTAGGAGAAGCACATGACAAGGAAGTTGCCGGTGCTGCTCAGTCCGTTGCTGACGCTTCCTCCGGAAAAGAGACGGAGAGCTTATCGGAGAGTGAGTCTGAGGACACAGATAAGGTAATTGTTGATTTGATCATTTTTGCAGGACAGAGTAATATGTCCGGATTTGGAGGAAATCCAGCACAGGCGCCTCCATTGACAGAAGGAGCAGGAGGAGAGTTTCGCGCTATCTCGAATCCCACTAGTCTGTATACCATTACAGAACCCTTTGGATTTTATGAGAACACACCAATTATGAATGATATGCTTGGCAAGGGTGGGACGTTGGTAACCTCCTTTGTAAATGCATTTTACGAAGAGACAGGGATTCCGGTAGTGGCGGTATCTGCTTCAAAGTGCGGCACGTCTTCCAATTATTGGGCTTCGGAAGCAGTATGCAAGGAAGTTATCATGCGATATCGGACCGCTTATGATTGGTTAAATGCAAATGGCTATCAGGTTAAAAACAAGTTTATCGTTTTCTTGCAAGGTGAGAACGATGTGATTGAAAATGTTACCCTGGAGCAATACCTTACTAATATGAATACTTTTTCCACTACGTTATACAATCAGGGCATTGATAAATTTTTTATGATTCGTGTGGGAAGAAAACGGTCGGATGCTACACTCTTTGACGGAATTATTGAGACGCAGACAAAGCTGTGCCAGAACGACCCGAGATTCGTATTGGCGTCCACGGTCTTGAATGCGTATCAGGAAAAAGATATGGTAGACGAATACCATTATACACAGCAGGTATTAAATGATGTAGGAGAAGATGCCGGAAAAAATGTCGGTTATTTTGCCAACACATGGAAAGAGCCTGAGATGTATGATTATAAATACGAGAATCAATATGTTCCAAAGGAAGTAGAACCTTAATTTTGGTAAAATACTGTCGTTAAATCGAGGAGGCAACCTATTGAAAGAGAGAATACTGTTATTTATACCAGCCTATAATTGTGAGAAGCAGATTATACGCGTACTGAACCAATTGGATGATGATGTAATGCAATATCTTACAGAGGTCATTGTAGTGAATAATCAAAGTACGGATGGTACGGAGGAGGCAGTTCGCAGATATCAGATGGACCATCCCCGCCTTCCGCTTACGATTCTCAGAAATCAGGAGAATTATGGTCTTGGCGGTTCTCATAAGGTTGCTTTTTCCTATGCCTGCAAACATAATTTTGACGCAGTATGTGTCCTTCACGGAGATGATCAAGGCTGTATTCGTGATTTCCTCCCAATCTTCCGAAAGGGTATTCCGGAGCGTTATGATTGTATACTAGGTGCTCGTTTTATGCCGGGTTCCAGGTTGGAGGGATATTCACTCTTCCGCACCTTTGGAAACATTGTATATGATTTTCTCTTTGCAATTGTCTTGAGAATACGTGTTTTTGACTTGGGCTCGGGCCTTAATCTATATAAAACTTCGATGCTTCGAACTAAATTCTATGAAAAGTTTCCGGATAATCTAATGTTTAATTACTGCATGATGATGGCCACGGAGTATTATGGACACAGAGTGAGGTTTTATCCGATATCCTGGCGAGAGACGGATCAGGTCTCAAATGTGAAAATGGTCAGCCAGGCCTCTACTGTTTTAAAAATGCTGTGGAGCTACCTTATGGATAAAGACACGATTCGAGGTGACTACCGTCAAAAAGAAATTGAGAAGTATGGGGCAGATGTTGTATAGACGATTTGCGTTTTCGGGAATCGGATAGGTACAAAGGTGCTCAGGAATGGGGAAAGATATGAGAGAGTGGATGTTGATACCAATGTTTTTCTTGGCGTTTGTTCTGGTACATCTGTTCAAAATGATTCGTCTTTATCTGGTACTGATGGAACAGAATATTTCATTTCGACGATTTGTGCTGATTTATTTGAAGACAACGTTTGTGAACTTGCTGATTCCATTTAAGCTGGGAGAAATCTATAGAGTGTATTGTCTGGGACGCGAGACAGGCAGATTTCCCATTGGTGTAATGAGTGTAATCACAGACCGTTTCTATGATACAGCGGCACTTTTGCTGATTTTGGTGCCGCTACAGTTGTTTTTTGACCATAAACTGTCAATGACAGCAATGGGAATGGTGGTTCTGCTTGTTATCCTATGGTGGCTTTATCTTATGTTTGAACCGGTATACTGTTATTTGAACCAATATATCATTAAGCATAAGAAGTCCAATCGTGCTTTGTTCTGTCTGCGTATACTGGACCGTATGAATGACTGGTTCCAATACGTATGTGAATTGGTGAAAGGACGCAGTCCTCTTATTGCTTTGTTTTCTTTTCTCGGATGGGGATTTGAGATACTGGCCTTGTATCTTTTAGCAGGTGTTATTCCCTTCCATTTTGGATTACGACAGGTATCTGCATATTTTTCAGCAATCTTTCTATCGGGTAACAGTGCTATCCTAAATTATTATACATGGATTGGTGCATCAATTATCGGGACTGCAACATTGATTGGATATCTGTTCTTCCGAAAAGAGAAGAAAAGCGCACTTCGGAATGGAGATTAGTATATGAAAAATGTAATTGTGATTTATGATGACAGAAGAAAACCAAATCGCAGGATTCGGAGTATAACCGGAGATAAGAGCTATGGAGAGACGATTGTAAAACGTAGAACTCTTTTTGACGTGATGAGTAACAGAATACCCGGTCTCTTGAAATATTGTGGAGATGTGCTATATGATGGTAACATGGAGTTAAAGGATTCTGTAATCTGCCATATGTTTTCCAATTATGCAATTTGTTCGCAGGAGGAATGGGAGATTTTATATAATAAGCTTCCCTTTGTGCGACAGAATTATATCGTATTATGCAACCAACAACCTGCATTCGCTGTTTTCCATGATGTGGATTCGTATTTAGATATACTGGAAGCAGGAAAGGATCCGGAGGCGCTTGCAGACAGCATGAGGTCCTTCGAGGTACTTCCATCGGAAGCTTTTGTGGATTTGTCTGTGCCGGAAGAATTCATGAAGTATATCACAAGTGGATTTGATGCCAGATTTTTCAATGCTTTGGAAGGTGATGAGTATACAGTCACCAAGAGCTCAACCAATAAGGAAAAGCTGAAAGCGGAGTACCAATTTTATTACTTATTACCGGAAGCTATGAAGATGTGGTTCGTTATGCCATTTCAATACGAAGAGAATGCCGAAAAAGCATCCTATCGCATGGAACGGTATCATATGACAGACCTTGCCATCCGATATGTACATGGAGCTATTTCCATTCCGGAGTTTGAAGGGATTTTAAAGGATTTGTTTCGTTTCCTGTCCACACGAAAGGAAAAGAAAATTTCCATGGAAGAGTATACTGCTACCATGGAACGTCTCTATATTCAAAAGGTTGAAAAGCGCGTAGAAGAGCTGACTCATATGAGTGGATATGAACAGCTGAACCAATTAATTGAAACAGGAACCGGTTATCCGAATCTGCCTGCCATCGTAGAGGAATACAAAAGCTTATACTTATCCATGACAGCCAGGAAAAAATGGATTCCCCGTGCGGTCATCAGTCATGGAGATCTTTGCTTCTCCAATATTCTCTATCAAAAGGATGCACAGATTCTTCGCTTGATTGACCCCAAAGGCTGCCAGACAGAGGAAGGACTGTATACAGATCCCTATTATGATTTGGCGAAGCTCTCCCATTCCATCTGTGGGGGTTACGATTTTTTGAATAGTGGTCTCTATGAGATATGTCTCAATACAGATATGAGATTTGCATTATCTATTGATTCGGATCGTATGGAATACCAGAAAACATTTCGCAGGTATCTGGAAGCACAGGATTATGATTTTGCTATGGTGCGGTTATTGGAAGCATCGCTGTTTCTTTCCATGCTGCCCTTACACATGGATCGTGTGCAGAAGGTATTCGGCTTTATACTAAATGCAATACACATTATGGAGGAACTAAAATAATGCAGGAACAGGAATTATGCTTTATTTTTGATATTGATGGTACCTTGTGCCCGATTAAGAAGAAGGACGAGAGATACGAAGACCTGATACCCTATCCGGAGATGGTTGACCGGATACGGGAATACAAAGAAGCAGGTGCAAAAATCGTACTGCTCACTTCACGAAACATGAATTCTTACAATGGCAATATAGGAAAAATCAATGCCATTACGGCAAAGGTCCTGCTGGAATGGCTCGATAAATGGGAGATTCCATATGACGAGATTGTCTATGGAAAGCCCTGGCCCGGACATCACGGATTCTACGTAGATGACAGAACCGTACGGCCGGATGAATTTTTACAATGCAATGTGGAAGAGATGAATGAGATCTGCAGAAAAAGCAGATGCGATAGTTAAGGAGTAGCTCAAATTATGAATATAGTTATTACAATGGCAGGTTTGGGGAAGCGCTTTCGGGATGCAGGATATCGTGTTCCAAAATACATGATCGAAGCTCATGGGAAGTCGTTGTTTGAATGGTCCATGGAGAGTCTGGCAGGGTTTTATGATGATGATAACAGAAGTTATTTCATTGTGCGAAAAGAGGATCATGCGGTCGATTTTATTGAGACCACATGTGAAAAGATAGGTATTCACAAGGTACAGGTGATCGAGCTGGATCATATGACAGACGGACAGGCGACAACAGCCATGCTGGCATCGGAGGATTGGGATTCTGACGATAGCCTGCTGATTTACAATATTGACACCTTTGTAGAGGCAGGAGAGATGAATGAGAGTCAGATAGAAGGTGATGGATTTATTCCTTGTTTCTGTGCCGAGGGGGATCATTGGAGCTTTGTACAGACAGACGACGATGGAGATGCTGTCTTGGTGAAAGAGAAAGAGAGGATCTCGGATCATTGTACGCTAGGAGCATATTACTTCCGAACCGCCCGCTTATATGAGGAGTTGTATCGTGAGTTTTATGAAGAAGAGAAGGGAAATCGTTCCGAAGCTTCCGAAGCGGAAAAAAAGGAACGTTACATAGCCCCTATGTATCAATATCTGATTGAAAAGGGCGGTAAGGTACGCATTACCGATGTCGATTGTGAAAAGGTTCATGTATTGGGGACTCCGGAGGAGTTAAAGGTATTTGTGGATGAGTATAAAATCTGATATTAGAAAAGGAATTTCATACGGTAAAAGAAATGGACTGCGAGAGACCTTTTATCAGGCTCGCGAGCGTTTTCTGCAAAAAATGCATCAAACAGAGTATGAGAAGCCTGTACCTGAGATTCCAAAGCCGGATTTTGTCCCGGGAGCAGTCATAAGTGTGATTGTACCTGTATATGAGACACCGGAGGAGTATTTGCGGGTCATGATAGAATCGGTACTTGCTCAGAGCTATGATGCACTGGAGCTTTGTATTGCGGACGGCAGTGCGAGTGATGAGGTGGAGCGGATTGTCAGCGAGTATATGGATCTTGACAACAGGATTCGTTATGAGCATTTGAAGGATAATGGCGGAATATCTGAGAACACAAATGCAGCGATTCGAATGGCGACCGGCGAGTATCTGGCATTTCTGGATCATGATGATTTTCTGGAGCCAGATGCCCTGTATCAGGTGTATCGAAGGATAGATGGAATTGCGGATCTTTTTTACACAGATGAAGACAAGACCGATGAAACAGGCACCATTTTTCATACACCACACTATAAAGAGAAATTTAATCTGGACCTGTTTTTGTCAAATAATTATATATGCCACTTATTTGTAGTGAAATCTGAGATTGCCCGTATGGTAGGCGGATTTCGAAGAAAGTATGATGGTGCACAGGATTACGATTTTATTCTCAGATGTGTGGAAAAGAGCAGTGCAGAACGAATTGTGCATATTCCAAAGGTATTGTATCATTGGAGAGCACATGAGGCCTCTACTGCTGAGAATCCGGATAGCAAAAGCTATGCATATGAGTCCGGAGTACACGTCCTTGAGGACTATCTGAGTCGCAGAGGACTGGAGGGGACGGTTCTGACTACCAGCCATCTGGGTTTCTATCGGATAGAATATAAGAATACGAATCATGAGAATTATGTTATGATAGTAGATGACAAGATCAGACCAATTTCAGAACAGGAAGAAAGATATTTGGGTGCCTATTTCTGTCGCCCCGAGGTAGGAGCAGTCGGTGGCAGGATGATCGGGAGAAATGGAAAGGTCTTAAGCGATGGTTATCATAAGCTTCCTGATGATTCGATTCAGGCAGTGAATGCCGGAAGAAATCGACATGATTCCGGTTATATGCATAGACTTTGTCTACAGCGTGATGTGGAGGCAGTATCTCGTCATGCCATCGCGATTCGAAGTGAATTTGCAAAATTTGCTGGAGAAATGAAATCTTACCAATTATGCGAAAAGATACGACGGGAAGGATATTTGGTAGTACTGGATCCCAAGGTTCAGTTTCGCATGAAATAAATAGATGCCGGGAGAATGTATGTCACAGGTTACGGTCATAATACCTAATTATAATGGAATTGAATATATTGAGAAGTGCCTAAAATCACTTGCGGCTCAGACGTTCCAGGATTTTGAGACGATTGTTGTGGATAATGGTTCTGATGATGGAAGTCCTTTGGTGGTGGAGCGTCAGTTTCCCCATGTCAGGCTGATTCGACTGATAGAAAACTATGGATTTTCCAGAGCTGCGAATGAAGGAATTACAGCATCCTCGACGCCTTATGTTTTGCTTTTAAATAACGATACTGAGGTGGCAGATGGGTTTGTGTCTGCAATGCTGCAAGCCATTGAGGAGGATGAGGAGATCTTTTCTGTGGAGGGCAAGATGCTGCAGATGAATCATCCCGAACAGATTGATGGAGTGGGAGATTTGTACTGTGCGTTGGGCTGGGGATTTGCCATTGGAAAAGGGAAAAAGAGTACCTGTTATCCTCGAAAGGCGGAAATTTTCTCGGCGTGCGCAGGAGCAGCAATTTACCGAAAGAGCATCTTGGATGAGATTGGTTATTTTGATGAATTTCATTTTGCATATCTGGAGGATCTCGATATTGGTTATCGCGCCAAGATTCTGGGATATAAGAATGTCTATACACCAGATGCAATTGTTTATCATGTCGGCAGTGGATACTCGGGTTCCCGTTATAATGAATTCAAGATACGTCTGTCTTCGAGAAATAACATATATGTCATCTACAAGAATATGCCAATTCTGCAGATTCTCCTGAACCTTCCCTTTTTACTGCTGGGATTTCTCGTAAAAGCGTTATTCTTTACCTTCAGGGGGTTTGGAAGAGCGTATCTGTCCGGAATTTACAGAGGATATTTATTATGCTTTAAGGGACGAAAGTTAGAATATTCAAATCGCAATCTGAAAAATTACGTCAGAATTCAGATAGATCTTTGGGTTAATATGATCCGGCGGTTTGCGGAGGTGATTTTTTGATAAAGGATAACCAGAGATTATTTAATGAACTGCATGTTGTTATTGATGGAATCGTAGTAATACTCGCTTACATGCTTGCGTATGTGATTCGATTTATGGGTCCATGGACGAATGATTTGATTTATCATCATCCATTTTCGACGTATATGTCGGTATTGCCTTTTCTGGTGAGTGGCTATCTGATCCTGTATTACAAATTTGACATGTATAGCAGTAAGCGCGTATCCGGAAGAAAACGTGAGCTGTTCAATATTGTGAAGGCAAATACCTTAGGATTGGTATTTTTCATAGTTGCCCTGTTTGTTTTGAAACAACAGGATTTTTCGCGTACCATGATTGTGATTTTCTGGTGTGTCAATATCTGTGGGGAGACGCTTGTAAGAAATATCATTCGATATCTGCTTCGCTTTTTCCGCAAGAAGGGATTCAATGTAAAATATGTCGTTTTGGTTGGCTACAGCAAGTCTGCAGAAGCCTATATCAATCGAATCCGGCTGAATCCTCAATGGGGTTATGTGGTACGTGGCATTTTGGATGATCATGTAGAAGCCGGTACCATGTATAAAGGTGTCAAAGTTCTTGGTAAAATTGGGAATCTTGAAGTTATATTACCCGAGAACAAGCTGGATGAAATTGCCATAACCTTAAGTCTGGGTGAGTACGGACGTTTGGAGGAGATTGTGAATTTGTGCGAAAAATCCGGCGTACATACGAAGTTTATTCCGGACTACAATCGTGTAATTCCGAGTAAACCTTATATGGAGGATCTTCAAGGTCTTCCCATCATTAATATCCGTCACGTACCATTGACGAACACGTTAAATATGCTTGCGAAGAGGATTGTGGATATAATAGGTTCCTTTGTGATGATTGTCATTTTCTCACCTATAATGCTTATTTCTGCGATTGGAATTCGTGTTACCAGCAAAGGACCGATTATTTTCAAGCAAGAAAGAGTCGGACTCCATAACAAACCCTTCCAGATGTACAAGTTTCGCACAATGAAGATGCAGGAACCATCTGATGAGGAGAAGGCATGGACCGTTAAGGATGATCCCCGTGTGACAAAGATAGGAAGACTGTTAAGGAAAACGAGTATGGATGAACTCCCACAGCTTTTTAACATTTTTATCGGTGACATGAGTATTGTAGGACCACGGCCGGAGAGACCTATGTTTGTTGAGAAATTTAAAGAAGAGATCCCACGCTACATGATTAAACATCAGGTACGTCCGGGCTTGACCGGATGGGCGCAGGTCAATGGACTTCGCGGAGATACTTCCATAAATAAAAGGGTGGAATATGATTTATACTATATAGAGAATTGGACGATGAACTTCGATATTAAGATTATGTTCATGACCATTTTCAAGGGTTTGATTAATGAGAACGCCTATTGACAAAAAATGACCAATCGTAGTATGATTTACGAGTATTTGTCGAGGTATGCTATCGAATTTCTTACGGAATGGAGAATATATTATGTCAACCAGTAGAAAACCATCTGCAAAAAAGCGAAAAGCGAAAGCAAGACGCCGTAAGCGGATTTTCCTGTTTACTATGGAAATTTTAGTGCTAGTTGTTATGCTGGGAGTGTTATGGTGGGTTGTACAATCAGACAAGATTGAAAAAGATACCGGATTTAATAAGGGTGCTAATAAGATAGAGATTAATGATGAGTTAAAGCAAAAAGAGGAAGAAGCCGGTGATGAGTGGCATATGAAGGGATTTAAGAATGTTGCACTCTTCGGTGTAGACTCTCGTGAAAAGGCATTGGGTAAGGGTACTCGTACGGATACCATTATTATTGCCAGCTTAAATGAAGATACCGGAGATATTAAGCTGTCTTCCATATTCCGAGATACGTATCTGAATATTGGTAATGACACATATAATAAAGCAAATGCAGCCTATGCTGCCGGAGGTCCGGAGCAGGCCATCCAGATGCTGAATACAAACCTTGATCTCGATATTGTGGATTACGTCACTGTTGATTTCACAGCACTCATAGATACCATTGATGCGCTGGGTGGTGTACCAATCGATGTACAGCAGGATGAGATTGAGCATTTGAATAACTATCAGATTTGTATGTGCGAAGAGACAGGAGATACGCTTGTCAAGGTTACCTCTCCAGGATTACAGAATCTGAGTGGTATGCAGGCGACCGCGTATTGCCGTATCCGTTATACCAAGGGCGATGATTTCAAGCGTGCAGAACGTCAGAGAACCGTTTTGATGGAAGTAGGAAAGAAAGTAAAATCAACAGATATCGGAACCTTGAATAAGATTATCGATCAGGTATTCCCGAAAGTTAAAACCAGCTTTTCGACAGCAGACATGACAGCTTATGCGGCGAAGGCTGCCGGCTTTACCATCGTAGATAATACCGGATTCCCCATGGAACGTGCTACTGGAAATATGGGTAAGGCAGGAAGTTCTGTTATTGCTACTGATTTATCAAGCAATGTAGTAGCTCTGCATCAGTTCTTGTTTGGCGCAACGGATTATTCACCGACCTCAACCGTTTCAGAGATCAGTCAAAAGATAGCAAACGATAAGGCTACTTATCTGGGAAATTAGAAAATATGAGGGAGCAGAGGCTCCCTCTTGTTATTTGGAAAGAAAGGCTTGGATATCAATAGATGAGTCAGGTAAAAATTGATGTAGTAATACCGACATACAGACCGGGACAGAAGTTCATTGAGCTTATGGAAAAGCTGAATCACCAGACAATTCCGCTCCACAAGATTATTATTGTGAATACAGAGGAGAAGTATTGGAATCAATTATTCTATGGAAAAAGCTTCGAAGAGGACCATGTCAATGCAGAGGTTTTTCATATTGCAAAGCGTGAGTTCAATCATGGACGTTCCCGTAATGAGGCGATAAGACGATCGAATGCTCAGATTGTGATCTTTATGACACAGGATGCAGTTCCTGAAGATGAGCATCTGGTCGAGGAACTCATTAAGCCAATGGTAGATCCTGAGGTAGCAGTCACGTATGCAAGACAGCTTCCCACGACAGACTGTCAGTTAATCGAACGCTTTACCAGAGAATTCAATTATCCCGCTGGGGATCGGGTACAGGAGTTGGCAAGTCTTTCGAAACTTGGTATTAAGACTTATTTTTGCTCTAATGTTTGTGCCGCTTACAAGCGTCATATGTTTGATGAGCTTGGGGGTTTTGTTAACTTCACGATTTTCAATGAGGATATGATTTTTGCGGCTCATGCGATACAGAATGGGAAGAAAATATATTATGCATCAAAAGCAAGAGTCATTCATTCCCATAACTATACAGGGAAGCAGCAGTTTAAGAGAAACTTTGATCTTGGTGTTTCCCAGGCAGACCATCCTGAGATTTTTGCGGATGTACCATCAAAGAGTGAAGGTATTCGACTGGTACGTGAGACCTACAGCTATCTATGGAAAGTAAAGAAACCGTTTCTGATCATTACGCTGTTATGGAAGAGCGCCTGCAAATTTTTTGGATATCGTTTGGGTTATCAATATAAAAGGCTTTCGCATAAACGTATTTTAAGGTATACTGCGAATAGACCATATTGGGAGAGATACTGGGATAAACATCAGATACCTGCTGATGTACATGCAGGATATGGTAAAAATAAGGAGGGTTTATAGAATATGTGTGGAATAGTAGGATATATTGGAACAAAACAGGCAGCTCCGATTATTCTTGATGGACTTGCACGACTGGAATATCGTGGATACGATTCGGCAGGTATGTCCATATACAACGGAAAGACGATTGAGATGGTTAAAGCAATGGGACGTCTGAAGGTTTTGGAAGAGCTCACACACGGTGGTGCTACGCTTCCGGGAACCGTGGGAATTGGTCACACCAGATGGGCGACACATGGTCAGCCATCAGACTTGAATGCTCATCCACATATGAATACAAAGGGTACAATTTCTGTGGTACATAACGGTATCATAGAGAATTATATTCCGTTAAAAAATAAATTGACTGGAAAGGGTTACACCTTTCAGTCAGAGACGGATACAGAAGTTTTGGCACAGCTGCTTGATTATTATTATCATGGCAATCCTATGGAAGCGATTACCAAGGTTATGCATCGTGTAGAGGGCTCCTATGCTCTTGGAATTCTGTTTTCAGACTTCCCGGATCAGATCTTTGCAGTACGTAAAGCAAGTCCCCTTATCGTGGGACAGAGCGAAGATGGATGCTTTATCGCTTCTGATGTACCGGCCATCTTGAAATACACCCGTCAGGTCTATTTTATTGATGACCAGGAAATCGTGCGTCTCCGTGCTGACCATATGCATTTTTATTCCGTAGATGAAGAAGAGATCAAGAAGGAGCCGGTTACGATCGAATGGGATGCCAATGCTGCTGAAAAAGGCGGCTACGAGCATTTTATGCTGAAAGAGATTTATGAGCAGCCGAAGGTTATTACTGATACATTGAATCCAAGGATTCAGGATAATAAGGTAGTTATCGAAGAACTCAATATGTCAGATAAAGAGATGAAAGATGTAAAAAAGATTTTTATCGTAGCTTGTGGCTCTGCTTATCATACAGGCGTAACAGCGAAATACGTATTTGAGGGAATGGCTCGTATTCCGGTTGAGGTAGATATTGCTTCTGAGTTTCGTTATCGTGACCCGATTCTTGATAAGAATACTATGGTCATAGTGATCAGCCAGTCCGGAGAGACAGCAGATACGCTTGCAGCACTTCGCGAAGCTCATAAAAGGGGTTGTAAGGTGCTTGGAATTGTAAATGTAGTCGGAAGCTCCATTGCTCGTGAGGCAGATAATGTCATGTATACCTGGGCAGGACCGGAGATTTCAGTTGCTACGACCAAGGCATACAGTGCACAGCTGATTGCACTTTACCTTCTGGCTATGAAGTTTGCACAGGTAAAGGGACAGATGAATGAGGAAGAGATGAAGGCATATATTTCTGATTTGAGAAAGCTGCCGGAACAGATTGAATTATTGTTGGGCTGCAAGGAGCGAATCCAAAAATTTGCAAACCGTTATATTGCAGCGAAAGACATCTTCTTTATCGGACGAGGTATTGATTATGCCATCTCCTTGGAAGGCTCTTTGAAATTAAAGGAAATCTCCTATGTTCATTCGGAAGCATATGCAGCCGGAGAATTGAAGCATGGTACCATTTCACTGATTGAGGAAGGGACCTTGGTAGCATCCGTATTAACACAGGAAGCGTTATATCAGAAGACAATCAGTAATATTGTAGAAGTAAAGGCACGTGGGGCATTTGTCTTGGCGGTCACGAACGAAGGGAATACTGACATTGAGAAGGCAGCTGACTACGTGGTATACATCCCCTTGACGAATCGATATTTCACGAATTCGCTTGCTATTATTCCGTTGCAGTTATTTGGCTACTATGTATCTCTCGGAAAGGGCTGTGATGTGGATAAGCCGAGAAATCTTGCCAAGTCGGTTACGGTGGAGTAAACGGATTCATCATAAATACTTTACTATTTAAACACAATTGTTTCACAATTACTTGCTAGACTGTGCCTAAATCGAGAGCGATTTAGGCACAGTCTAGATTGATACAGAAAGGGTGAGTTATATGTATGACAATAATCAAACAAATCAAAACCAAACAAGTGGTTCGTTCAACGGTCAGTTCAACAGCCAGGTAAATAGTCAACCGAGTAATTCGATGGGGCAGGGACAGATTCCACCGACGAATGGAGGATACTCCTCTTATCAAATGAATATGTCACATATTCCGTCTGATCCTCAAAAGCCGAAAAAGAAGAAGGGCGGATTTTTTAAGAAAGCAATGATTTGTATTGCGCTGGGTCTGATCTTAGGATTATTTGCAGGAACCGGATTCTATGTTGTTAATCTCGTAACCGGTGCAGCGAATAATATAGCAGCGTCCCAGAAGGAGAAATCCATCGAGGCTGGTAAAGAGGTCGGAAAGACAGACGATAAGAAGGAAGAAAAACAGACAGAGGAAGCTTCTGCGGAAGAAGAGGATGATAAAAAAGAAAAGGAAATCACTACAACAGAGAATGCAACTGCAGGGATTTCACAGCCGGCTGTCGTATTGGATGCTTCTGGAGTAGCGGAAGCCGTTATGCCGTCGGTTGTATCAATCACCAATATGTATACACAGACCTACGAGTTCTGGGGACAATCAGCAGAAAGTCAGGGAGAAGCAAGTGGATCCGGTATTATCGTTGGAGAGAGTGATACAGAGCTTCTTATTGTAACGAACAACCATGTAGTAGAAGATGCCGACAAGCTTTCCGTTCAGTTTATTGATGGAAAATCCGTAGAAGCATTGGTTAAGGGAACACAGGAAGATGTCGACCTTGCAGTGATAGCGATTCCTTTGGAGGATATAGACAGCGACACAAAGAGTGCAATCCATGTTGCGGTTATGGGAGACTCTGATAGCCTGCGCGTCGGAGAACCGGCGATTGCGATAGGAAATGCACTTGGTTATGGACAGTCCGTAACCGCAGGTGTGATCAGCGCAGTAAAGCGTGAGGTTACGGTTGATAATGTAACAAATGAGTTGATTCAGACGGATGCAGCAATTAATCCGGGTAATTCCGGAGGAGCCCTTCTTAACATGAACGGAGAAGTAATCGGAATCAATGCCATGAAATACTCCATGAGCGGGGTAGAGGGCATGGGATACGCAATTCCCATATCGACAGCTCAGCCAATTATTGATGAATTAATGAATCGGGAGACAAAACAGAAGGTTGATGAAGAAGATACTGCATATCTGGGAATTGCAGGAATTGACGTAACCCCGGATGTAGCGGAAGCGTATGATATGACAGAAGGAATCTATGTGGCTCAAGTAACAGAAGGTACCGCAGCAGATCAGGCAGGCATTGAAAAAGGTGATATTATTACAAAATTTGATGGACAAAAGGTTTCAAGTATGGAAGAATTAAAGCAGGCTATGGAATTCTATTCCGCAGGTACTGAGGTTGAGCTGGAGGTTCAGAAACGTGTGCAGGATGGATATGAAGAACAGAATATTACGGTAACTTTGGGAAAGAAGAATAGCTAGCTTAATACCCTATCCTAGGTTGAATGGAGAATTATATGAGTAAACAAGATGAAAGAGATGACAATCTGACAACAGATAACAGGGATACTGAATATGAGAAGTATTGTTATCTGTGTCACAGACCGGAGAGTGTGGCTGGAAAAATGTTTCAACTGCCTAATCATATCTCTATTTGTGCGGATTGTATGCATAAAACAATGGATACCATGAATCAGTTTGAGTATGGTGATATGATGAAGAGCTTCTCGCAGATGACATCCCCGACCATGGCTCCCGCCAAAAAAGAAGAGGATTCTGAAACAGATGATATCTTCGACGAGGATGACGAGACGGATGATGAAGAGGAGAACGACAAGGAGGATGAGGAAGCTGATGGAAAGTCAAACCGTCAGAACTTCAATAACATTCCTAATATTCAATTCATCAACTGGGCTGATTTGCAAGGTATGATTCCGGGTGCGCCAAAGGTTAAGAAGAAAAAGAAGAAGAAAAGCGATACTCCGGTCATCGATATCAAGAATGTTCCGCGCCCTCATAAGATTAAGGCGGAGCTGGATGAGTATATTATTGGTCAGGAATATGCAAAGAAGGTAGTGTCTGTTGCAGTATACAACCATTACAAGAGAGTTGCGACAGATACCATGGATAGTATTGAGATTGAGAAATCCAATATGCTGATGATTGGACCGACCGGTTGTGGTAAGACCTATTTGGTTAAGACACTGGCTAAGCTTTTGGATGTTCCGCTTGCTATTGCGGATGCCACCTCTTTAACCGAAGCAGGATACATCGGTGACGATATCGAGAGTGTCATTTCCAAGCTTCTTGCAGCAGCAGATAATGATGTGGAAAAAGCAGAAAGAGGTATTGTCTTTATTGATGAGATTGATAAGATTGCCAAAAAGAAGAATACCAACAGCCGTGATGTAAGTGGGGAGAGCGTGCAGCAGGGTATGCTGAAGCTTTTAGAGGGGGCCGATGTGGAGGTTCCAGTCGGAGCGAACAGTAAGAATGCGATGGTACCTCTTACGACTGTAAATACCAGAAATATTTTATTTATCTGTGGCGGAGCATTTCCGGATCTGGAAGAGATTATCAAGCAGCGTTTGAGTAAACAGACGTCCATAGGCTTTAATGCTGAGCTTCGTGATAAGCTCGACAAGGATAAAAATATACTGTCCAAGGTAAAAGTGGAGGATATTAAGAAATTCGGTATGATTCCGGAGTTCGTGGGAAGACTGCCCATTCTCTTCACATTAGATGGACTTGATGAGGATATGCTGGTAAAAATATTACGAGAACCCAAGAATGCAATTCTGAAGCAGTATGAGAAGCTTCTTGAACTGGATGAGGTGAAACTGGAGTTTTCGGATGAGGCGCTTCATGCGATCGCAAAGAAGGCTTTAGAAAAGGAAACAGGTGCCCGTGGGCTTCGTG
Organism: uncultured Lachnospiraceae bacterium; assembly: GCA_964481705.1. Taxonomy (GTDB): domain Bacteria; phylum Bacillota; class Clostridia; order Lachnospirales; family Lachnospiraceae; genus CAYZUC01. The sequence goes on along the minus strand of CAYZUC010000003.1, from coordinate 39,952 downwards.
CTATCATTGAAGAATTTATGCTGGATATTATGTACGAAGTACCGAAGGATGATTCCATTGGTCGTGTGACTATTACCAAGGAATATGTGGAAGGTGTCGGTGGACCAACGATTGATATTCGTGGTATTATGAGCTTGGAGGACGTTCCACCCAAGCCGGCGATACCTCAAAAAATTGCAGAAAATTAAATGCGAGGAACCATCCGTTCATATACTGATAGTAATCAGGAACGGATGGTTTTTTTATGGATATTGCTTGTCGAAATCGAATCTTATCGAATGATTACTATGACTTTATTTTGGATTATCGTGTCGCAGATCCCGTGGCGGGAGTGGACGATTACTGTGTTGAGATGATATCCTCTCGTGGTTTTATCGCGTACGTATCAAAAGAGCAGATACCGCCTCTTTCCATCGCTACCTATACCTATGCCACAATTCCGAAGCTATATACAACGGTTGCAATTACGGAAACAACAGATGTTGAAGCATTACAGAGTAGTGGAATTCTGCAGATTCAGGAAGGACAGTTAAACCTGACGGGACGCGGCGTCCTGTTGGGCTTTGTAGATACCGGAATTGATCTGTATTCCAGCTCCTTTCGCTATTCGGATGGAAGTACCAAGATTGAGGCTATATGGGATCAGACGATTCAGTCGGATACGGTGCCAAACGGGTTCGACTATGGAACATTATTTTCGAAGGAGGAAATCAATACGCTACTATCCAGTACGCAAAACGATTCACGGAACACAACCCGTACGGAGTATCCAGTCGATCAAAATGGACACGGGACAGCAATGGCAGAACTTGCAGCAGCAGCAGCACCGGATGCGACACTGGCAGTGGTGAAGCTAAAAGAAGCAAAACAGTATCTGAAGGATTTCTATGAGGTTTTTGCAACAGAGGGTGTTTATCAGGAAAATGATATTATTCTTGGCGTTGAGTTTCTGAATCGTCTGGCATACAGTCTGAAAAAACCGCTTGTGGTCTGTATCGGACTGGGGACGAACAGCGGGGATCACACCGGAAAATCTTCTCTGGCACTGCTTACAAATGTATTATCTCTGGAACAGAACAGAGCCTTTGTTTTAGCCGGTGGTAACGAGGGAAATGCCAGACATCATTATAGTGGAAGTGGAGCGTATTCGGAGGTCGAGATTCGCGTAGGAGAGGGCGTACAGGGCTTTATGCTGGAATTGTGGGGACAAAGTCCGGATATATACGCGGTTTCCTTTCGTTCGCCAAGTGGTGAAGTTGTGCCTAAAATACCGGCAAGATTAGGTACCAGCGATACCTTTCGCTTTTTGTATGAGAGGACCGTGGTTTCTGTAGATTATCGTTTGGTGGAGCGCGAAGCCGCGGAGGAACTGGTTGCCATTCGTTTTATAGCGCCCACGGCCGGTATCTGGACGATTGGTGTATACAGTACAAATCTATATCAAGGGACCTTTCATATGTGGCTGCCCATTACAGGTCTGGTCTCTCGCGAGGTCTATTTTCTCCAGCCGGATCCCTTTGTTACACTTGTAGAACCATCGAATGCAATTAGCCCGATTACGGTAACCGGTTACGATGATGAGACCGGAGGCTTTTATGCTGAGTCCAGTCGAGGCTTTTCAAGAGACAATACACGTAAACCGGATATGTCAGCCCCGGCTGTGAATCTGACAACAAGTCGAGGGCTTTTTACCGGAACCAGTATGGCAGCGGCGATTACCGCAGGAGCAGTTGCAGATTTTATGGAATGGGCTATCATTCGGGAAAATATCCCTCCGATTGATGGTACGGATGTCAGAAGATACTTTATTAACGGTGCAGAAAGAGAAGGAGGCATTGTGTATCCCAATCGAGAGAATGGATATGGAAAAATGAACCTGAAAGGAGTATTTGACAGTTTGACCATTAACGTGTAGAATGGTTGACATAAAGTGAACAATGAGAAGAAACGAATGCATGGAAAGGAAACGGTATGGTGTTTTGGGGGATTGCTTCAGGAGTATTTGCTCTTGATACCATGATAAAAGAGAAAATTGAGAGACCGAGTCATATACAGGTAATGTCTACATGCGCCAGAGATGGAATGGCAGCAGGTGTGCGACCGATTGAAGTACATCAGGGAGAAGAGGAGAAGGTAATCGCTTCCAAAATTCTGATACGCAGATCGCATAATGAAGGGGTAGCCATGAATAGGCTCGAAAAACATCCTTCCGTTGTGACTGCAATATCCTGTTTCTTAACCGGTATTGTCGCAATTCTTTTGGGAAAGAGAAAGAAAGGCGAAAGTCCTGTATACCACCTGGGACTTGCGCTGCTGTTGGGAGGAGCATTGAGCAATTCGGCAGACCGATTATTTAGAGGATATGTCGTGGACTATTTCAGCTTTATCACAAAAAACCAGAAGATTAACCGAATCGTGTTCAATCTGAGTGATTTCTTCATCGTGATCGGTAGTCTTCTGGCCGGATTGTTTCGAAAATAAAAGATAACGTGGGACGGAATCAGTAAGTGATTACCGTTCCATTTTTTACGTTTCCATCTTCCTTTGCCTGGGCAAGAGAGGTAATAATTACTTTTCCCTGCTGGCATTTCTCAAGATAAGCAATGGCAGCTTCAATCTTGGGAAGCATGGTTCCTGCTTCAAATTGTCCATCAGCGGCGAACTTCTTTGCTTCTGAAACAGACATACTGGAAATTGGAGCAGCGGTCGGAGTGCCAAAATTCAGCATAACATGATCGACATTGGTCAGAATAATTAATTCATCTGCCTTAAGGTCGGAAGCAAGCTTGCTGGCAATGCTGTCCTTTTCAATGACTGCACTGGCTCCCTTTAAGGTACATTTCTGCTCTATTACAGGGATTCCGCCACCGCCACAGGCGATTACAATCTGATTAGCGTCCAGCAGAGCCTGAATAGCAGGCAGCTCAATAATCTCCATGGGCTTTGGAGCTGCGACTACTCTCCGAAATCCAAGTGTTCCATCTTCAACCACATAATTGCCCTTACGTTCCTCCATAGCGGCTTCCTCTGCTGTCATATGACGTCCGATAACCTTCTGGGGATCGTAAAATGCCTCATCATAAGGATCAACGGTTACCTGAGTAAGAACGGTACTCACTGTTTTCGAAATGCCACGGGAAAGCAACTCGGCTTTCAGGGCATTCTGAATATCATAACCGACATATCCCTGACTCATGGCAGAGCAAACGCACATAGGGGCAGGAGTATAATCCGGATAGAGACGTCTTAATTCGGTCATAGCTTTGTGAATCATGCTGACCTGAGGACCGTTGCTGTGAGTAATGGCAAGGGAATAACCAGTCTCTATCAGATTGGCGAGAGCCTTTGCAGTTTCCTTTACTGCATCCCATTGCTCGAGTGTTGTATAACCTAAGGCATCATGACCAAGCGATACCACTGCTGTTTTTTTGGACATAAAAAACCCTCCTTTATCAGTTCATCTATCATTTAGAATAGAATCAGTATACCATGAATCCTAGGAAATATCAAAAGGAATCGCGCATCCCCCCACTATTGAAAAAAGTCGTTTTCTATGGTAAAGTGAAATACGTATGCAATTCATTGTGGGAGGTTGATTATGCTATTTAACTCTTTGGCTTTTGCGATTTTTCTGCCAATCGTTTTCTTGATTTACTGGGTCATCCCAAAGAAGTATCGATATCTGGTTCTTTTAGCTGCGGGCTATTATTTTTATATGAGCTGGAATCCCAAATATGTTATTCTGATTATTCTTACAACAGGGATATCCTATTTATGTGCCATACTGGTTGACAAGGAGGAGAGTAAAGCAAAGAAAAAGGGCTATTTGCTTCTTGCATTGCTGATAAGTCTGGGAATCCTTGTTTATTATAAGTATTTCAATTTCTTAAGTGAATCGGTAACCTCTCTGCTACAGAGTATTGCAATTCCTTTGCAGCCCATTACGATCAAGGTCATGCTGCCGGTGGGTATTTCTTTTTATACTTTCCAGTCATTGAGCTATGTTATCGATGTATACAAGGGAAAAGCAAAGCCACAGAAGCATTTTTTGAAATATGCCCTGTATGTCTGCTTTTTTCCACAATTGGTTGCAGGGCCAATTGAACGACCGAACCATCTGATGCCTCAGCTCTATGGAGAAAAGGAATTTGATCATGATCAGGCAGTATACGGACTGCGACTGATGCTGCTTGGCTTCTTTAAAAAGTTGATTATCGCGGATGCTATTTCAAAATATGTGGACGTGATTTTTGATAATGCTCATAACTATTTTGGATTGACATTTATTATTGCTGCAATCTTCTTTACCTTTCAGATTTATTGTGATTTTTCCGGTTATTCCGACATCGCAATCGGAACCGCCAGACTGTTTAATATTGAATTAATGACGAATTTTAAGAATCCATATCTTTCGACCTCTATTAAGGAGTTCTGGAGCAGATGGCATATCTCGCTATCTACCTGGTTTCGCGATTATGTTTATATACCGCTTGGTGGCAATCGTTGTAAGAGGGCAAGGGTGAATCTGAACCTGATGATTACTTTTTTAGTAAGTGGTCTGTGGCATGGCGCCAACTGGACATTTATTATTTGGGGAGGATTGCATGGATTTTATCAGGTAATTGAGAATGAATGCAGTCGTAGATTTGGTAAGAAGAATCCCGATGGTAAGCCCGCAGAAAAGGGAAAGCTTTCAAAGTTCCTGCATGGACTCCTGACCTTTGCGCTGGTAAGCTTTGCATGGATTTTCTTCCGTGCAAATAATGTATCGGATGCTTTTTTTATTGTCACACATCTGCATCGTGGCATTATACACTTTGGTAATTCCGTTGTTAAAATGCTGGTAGATATGCAGTTGACTTACTTTTCCTTTGGAAAGCTGGCTGCTGCGTTGATTGCTCTTATGGTGTATGATTATTTCTCGTTAAAGAGAGACTTGATTGCCGAGTTCTCCAAGGTAAAATGGCCACTGCGCTGGATCTTTTATGTGGGTGTAACCTGTGTGATTATTGTCCTGAAGCTTCATAACGGAACAAGCCAGGATTTCATTTACTTTAAATTCTAAGAAGGAAGGGGACGGAACCATGAAAAAATTTCTATTAAAAGCAATAGCATTCTTTTTGATTCTTGCATTGATTTTCCTTCCTTTCAATGTATTGCTGGACCCGTATAATGTTTTTCATGCAAGTAAGCTTGTTAACAATGGTGTTGAACCAAATAAGAACTATATTAAGATGAAAAATGTATTGGAGCATCCCGATAAATTTGACTCCTTTCTCTTTGGTTCTTCTCGTGTTGGATTTATCGATGTGACAAGGATGAATGATGGAACCTACTACGACATGATGTATTCTGAGGGAGTACCAAGTGAACATTACGATAATCTGAAGGTTATGATTGCACATGGGATTGTTCCCAAAAACGTTATTATGGGTGTTGATGATATCACTTATTTTGTAGATGGAAGCTTTCATAAGGACATCCTGTACCGGAAACCTTTTCCCTGGGATGGCAGTATGACCGACAAGCTGGGATTCTACCTGAAGTATATGGATTTGATTACAACGGTGAAAGCGATTCCTACCATTCGAGAGCATGATGCCTGGGATACTGGATTTTCGGATCGTATCCTGAATACCGGCACCGAGAATCTCGATATTGAGAGTCAGTTTGATGAGGCAAATAATAAGCCATACTGGGCAGATTATTACTATCCGCGTGGAGAGGAAGCGATTGCAGAGATTCAGAAGATGATTGACCTGTGTAAGGAGAACGATATTAAACTGACCATCTTTACAAATCCTCTGTTTGGCCAGACATATACGAAGGGCATTGAGAACGGTTATCTGAACTTTCTGTCGGATCTTGCGGATATTACGGATTATTACAATTTCAGTGGATACAATAATATGACCATGGATACGTCCAACTATTATGAGAACAGTCATTTTACCCGTGTCGTGGGGGACCGGATGATAGACTTTATGTTCTATGGTGATGAGGATCCGGAACTTTTAAAACAGGGCTTCGGCTACTATGTTACTCACGAGAATAAAGACGAGTTTTTGAAGATTTTGAAGGATCAGGCCATAAACTTTGATATTGCAGTTGACAGTTATCCGGATACGATAAACAAGATGGAAAAAGAAGTCGAATAAGAAAAATAAATTCTTGCTTTTTAAGAAAAGTTTAAATACTATAACGCCCAAAATGTGTTATAGTAATTTTATATTGAATAAATGAGAGGAGTATAGTATGACAGAAATTAAAATCAATGCAAAGCGAATTCTTGCATTTCTGCTTACCGTAGCTATGATTTTCAGCGGAAGCACAGCTCAGGCATTCGCACAGGAATTACTTAAGAATCAGGAATCTGTTATAGAAGAAGTTGAATTGGAGGATTCCGAATCTGACGCACAGACATCGGAGGATGCCGATGTGATGGAAGAGATGGAAGTATCAGAAGAGAGTACAACAGATGCTGTTACAGAAGAGAGCAACGCAGCAGAATCTGAAATCAATTCGGTTTCTTCTTACAATGGACAGGCAGTATGCTCTGCATTAAATGGTGCAGTAAGTGATACGAAGCTGGCACGTGCCGTACTGACAACGAAAAAATCCAAGGGAGCAACCACCAGCTCGGTAAGAATCACTTGGAAGAAGCCATCTGGAAGTTCAGCAAGACGTTATCGTCTTGATCGTATTTCTGAGGATGGAACCATTGTTAATCTTCAGGATGAGACGGGAAGAAAAAAGAGTCAACGTTCTTATAATGATAAGAGAATACCAGACGATGCTACCTATATCTATCTGGTGACTTATTTCGATCGTTATGGTGCCCGGACCTCCGATGCACCCGTTGCAGCAGTAGCAAGCCCCACAATTATGTTTGCCCAGACCGGCGAGAATACAGACCGTGTTCAGATGTACATACCGATTCAGAATGGCCCGGTGAATTATATTATCGAGCGTTCGGATCGTAAGAATAAGACAGCAGATTATCAGCAAATTGCAGACCTCAATGTATCCGCACTGAATGGTGAGGAAGCATATGAGACAGTTTACAACGGGATTCCGGCGATTTGCTTTACCGATAAGACAACAGAGGCATTTGACGGATTTAAGTTGAATTCTTCACACTACTATCGTGTAAAGGCTTATGTATCCGGTCTTTCCGAGGATTCTCGAGTGGAATCTGTATATTCCAAGGGATACAAGGTGAAAGCAGTGTTTGGAGCACCTGAGCTTCTGAGCATTACCGGTGATCATGCGGATGGTTCCGTTTGCTATAAAAAGGGAATCTTCTCCTTTACCAAGGTAGTACCACCAAGTGGAAAGATTACCAAATATGCAATTTTACGTTCCAAATATCGTGATCATGGATATTCAGTAATAAAAACAGTGAAGGTTAGCTCACTGACAGAGGTTTCTTCACTCAACGGTACCGGTAAAGCAGGCTACATGGCCAATTACAACAAGATGACACCGGATAAGACCTATTATTATCGAGTACGTGCTGTTGGTAAAAGTAATATTACCGGAGCTATGAGTAATCCAATTGAGAATACCTGCCGCTTTGCAAAGGTTTCTGAAGTAGAAGTTGACAGTGTAAGTACAAAACAGTTACGTGTATCCTGGAAATATGAAAAGTGTGCAACCAAGTATGTGATTGAGCGAAGCACAGCACTAGATACCAGTGCTTTAAATGGTGAAGAAAAATATGGCAAGATTGCAACAGTGAATGCATCTAAGGTTGATAAGGGTACCGGACGGATTATCTATCAGGATAAAAAGAGATTACAGGATGGAAAATACTATGCTTATCGTATTTATCCTGTAAATGGAAGTGCCAAGGGAACCTATGCAATGAGTGATCCGGTCACAGGACATGTTATTGTAGGTTCGCCAAAACCTAAGGTAGAGGGACGCAGCATGTCTAACATACGTGTTAGCTGGGCGGCAATATACGGAGCTACATCTTATACGATTCAGAGAACGACAGTAACCGGTTTGGATGGTACTCCTGATTTTACAAATGCAGTAACCGTTGATGAAGTAAAGAAGGGTGAATCGGAATTTAAGAAGCGTTTGATAACCGACAAGAATCTTACTCCTTTTGTATCGTATTACTACCGTATCCTGACACACAGCGCTTCCGGAGATAGTGATCCGGCGAAAGCCAGATGGACCGAAGGCTATACAAGACCGAAGGCCGTGAAGAGTATTGTATCCGAGTGCACTGATATTGACAGTAGTGGTAAGCATACGAACAAATGGCAGGGAATTCGAATTACCATAGAGACATCTGACGAGCAAGCCCAGGTCAGCAAATATCGATTCTATCGAAGTGTAGATGGAGGAAAGACTTGGAAGAACTGTGGAGAAATCGCCGAGAATGGTAAAACAAAACGAGCTGTTCGTGACCCGATTTCCTATGTTGGCGGAAGAAAGTACCAATATCGCATTTGTGCAGTTGCTTCAAATGGTGTGAGAGAGATAGAAGGAGTCGAGAAAACTGCAAGGTCGATTATTGTTCCGAAATCCCTATCACTGAATAGTGAATCGAAAACGATGAAGGTCGGCGAGAAATATAAGATTCAGGTAAAGGATTTTGATCCAAGCAACACGACCTTCAAGGATGTGAAATATAGTATTGCTGATACAAATATTGTAGAAAGATCAGATGATGGTAATAGTGATGGCAAGCCATATATTGAGATAAAGGCCAGAAAAGTCGGATCTACCACCGTTACCTTAAAGCCAAGATTTGGTGGAGATGGTAAGAAAGTAACAATTACGGTAAAATAGTAAGGAAAACAAAGCAGCTACGCGTGTGTGTAGCTGCTTTTTGTATTAGACTTTGGAAATGTTCTACAATTAAAAGCAATGACCCATATTGAACAACAATATAAGAAATAATGTTTCAAAATGACAAATATTAGCTATGCAAGCAAATAATAGTATGATAAAATAATAGTATTCTACTAAAAAAAAGAAATGTGAGCAAGGGGGAAACAAGGTGAAAGAGATAAGAAAAACATGGAAACAAAGACTGGCATTTGTTCTGACAATGGCATTGATTCTAACAAGCTTAAATGTCAGCGCTTTTGCAGCAGAAGTAACGGAACCGGAAGATGGAATCGTAACAGAGATTATTGACACCGAACAGACAGAGGAACCTGCTTTGACAGAGGAACCGGAGGTCATCGAGATGACAGAAGAGGAATCTGATGCGCAGGCATCCGGAGCATATGAGGAAGTGATCGAGGCAGATGAGGTTGCAGATGCCCTGGCAGAAGCAGGTGGTGATGTGACATCTCCCCTTCAGGTTCCGGAAGCAAATAGGAAGTTTATGCAGGCGACCATGAACAGCAAGGGACAGATTAAGGTAGCTTGGAAGAAAATGAATAAGTCCAAGTACTACAAGCTATATCGCTTTGTGTCGGATTATGATGGACAGGGAAACGAAGGCTTCAAGCAAATTGCAGATAATGGAAGCGGGTTTACCACTAAGACCTCTTATATAGAGAAGGATGCCCTTGGCGACAGTGTTGACAGCTTTGTCTATAAGGTGGTTGCTTATGATAAGGATAAGCAGATTGTTGAAGCAACGGAAAAGGCACCAAATGCAGTGTCCGTGGTGTGTAAGCCGCTCGCATTGGATTTGGTGGCAGCGTATAGTGACGGTGTGGATTGGTCAGCGTCTCCATTTGATGGAACAGATAATGGAAAACCGTCCTTTGATTTTACCTTTGAACAGGTGAAAGGCAATCATATCACCTATGAGATTTATCGAAATAAGGAAAAGATTAAAACAATCAGTGAAAACGATTGTGAGGTAATTGACAATTACTCCGGAAAGGGAATCAAATCCTCACACGCGGTTGCTCTTGTTTATACGGATGACAGTGGAACAGTTTCACTTGGTGAAAAGTACTCCTATCAAGTGAAGGCAGTCTTTACTCTGGAAGCAGGAAAAGCAGTGGAGTCCTTGATTTCCTCTACGAAGAAAGCAAAATCTGTGATTGGAAAACCATATCTTTGTACTGCATATAATGTGAGTGCAAACAAAATCGAGATAGCTTTTAATGCCATTAAGGATGCTTCTTCTTATGAGATTTTCTATTCCAATAAAGAGAATGGTTCCTATAAGAGAGTATCAAAATCCATGCTGAAAAAGGGAAGCGTGGCTGGAGGAGTCATTGACAAAAGCTATGTGGACAGTCATCCTTTTGATTGGTCCAGATTCTTTAAGGATGACGAAATATCGAATGACATCCGTGATGATGACAGTATTGTAAAAGGATGGACCTATGTTAATTTCCCAATGAAGCCGGAACAGAATTTCTATTATAAAGTACGTGCAGTAGCCGGAAAGTCAGCCGGTGCCTTCAGTGATGTTGATTATGATATGACACACCTTGGAATGGTAAAGGATCCTATGGCAACGAACATTGGAAAAAATGGGGTTATTGAGCTTTCATTTGAAAAAGTGGATTATGCCACCAAGTATCAGGTATATCGAAATAAGATCGAGAATGGTGTGGCAGGAAATTATGAAAAGCTGAGTTACTTAAGAACTCCCGGATTAAAGGCGAAGAATGGATATGTATATATCAAGGATAAAAGGGTAGACCTTGGTTCCGTTTATTCGTACAAGATCATGCCGATGATCGGAAACAAGGAGTGTACTCATAATGGAGGAGTGGATAACTGTGTTTCGTCTAATGAGATCAAGGTTACTGCGATAGGACCCACACCGGTAGCCAGCAGCTATTCTCTTCGTAAGATTAAAGCAAAATGGTCGCCATTTAATAAGAAAGCGATCAAGTATACGGTTCGATACAGCACGGATCCAACCTTTGCAACGGTAACAGGACAGAAGGATATCGAAAAACGTTCGGATGAATTCAACAAACGTTATTGTATCATTGATGGACTGACTCCGGGAGTGAAGTATTACACGGAATTGAAGGTTTGGACAGATGAAGAGAACAGTACGGATTGGTCTGATCCATCGAATGGGGTACGACCAATTCCGAGAACAATTGAAGAATTCAATGTAAGCTATGATACAAGCAACTCCAATGGAGCAAAGCTGACATGGTCAAGAGCTTATGATCCGGAGGTGGATCTGTACCGCATTGAATACAGTAAGGATGGCGGCAGCTATCATGTGCTGACCAATACCAGGGCACGCAGCCACCGCACCAATGTCACGAACGGTGTAGAATACACGTATCGAATTGCAGGTGTATATGAAGGAAGCACGGAAGTGATTGGTAAGTGGAAATCAGATACCTATTCCACGCCATATCGAATTGCTCTTGAGAATCAGAAGCTTTCCGTAATTAATGGAAACCAGATGATTACCATTGACAAAGGAAAACAAGAAACGATTGGAGTGAAATACTACAAGCATGACAACAGCACCACCTTTGATCCGACTCAGAAATCCATTTCCTGGGACAGCTCGACCCCTTGGATTAATGTAAAGGCAAAGGATAGCGGCTCCAATGATTACAATGGAGTAGTGAGTGTAAGTACAGGATGTCCTGCAGGAACCTATCGTATTACAGCAAGAGCAATCAATCATGACAGCGATAACTACAGACTGACAAAGACATTCTACGTTATTGTAAAATGATAACAAATATTAAGATTCCCTTAATTTGAATCGCTATATATAGGTAATTTTCGGAAATACTATACAACATTTATGAAACATGCTATAATGACATGGATTACATAATGTTGTAATGGTGAAGAGAGCGTATGATACATTATGTATGATACGCTTTCTTTTTGGTTGAAAACGGAAACAGATTATGAAGAAGAGGGAATGAAATGAGAAACGTATTGATGAGTATGCAAACGAAGAGATTTCTGGGTATTGTGCTGGCAATTGCCATGACATTGACTTCCGGCAACTGGTTTCAGGTCTTTGCGGAAGCGTTACCAGCTGAGGTGACAGAAAGTATCACAGAGAATGACATATCAGAGAGTGTAGAGACGGAAAATGCAATGATAACGGCTCTCGATGGTTCAGAGACCATTTCGGAGGATACAGTGTCCGGATCGGATGTCGTGGATGAGAAGGGTGAGACAGATTCCAGTTTGTTTACATTAAGTGTCAACAAAGTGGAAGTAAAAGCGATTACCCTAAAATGGAATGACAATACTTACAATCCAAAGAGATATAATGTTTATAGGAGAGTTTCCTCTTTAAACGGTTCACAGGATTTCGATTTGATTAAGTCCTTAAAACCGAATGTACGCAAATTTAAGGATGGGGGACTCCAGTATAATACAACATACGAGTATTATATTGAAGTAATTGATAAGATTAATGATACCCCTCTGATTAGTGATATTGTGTCGGCAAAGACAAGTGTTACAGCGCCTGCAGAGAAGAATACCAAGGCAGTATTGACAAAGAAGAACTATGTAAAGCTGACATGGGCAGCCGTAACTGGAGCCAAATTCTATAAAATTGAGAGAAGAAAGTCAAATGGTGAATGGGAGCTTCTTGGTGAAGTCATGACCAAACATTTTAATGACAAAAAGATTTCGGATAGCTATATATACCGTATTTCTGGAGGCAGAAGAGTTCCTGATGGAAGTATTGTTTATGGAGACGGTACTGTTGTCGTGTGTACGCCGACGATATTGTCAGCGGCTGCCTACGGAAGTAAGGATGTTATGGGAGTAGAATTTTCCAAGACAAAAGGTGCTACCAGCTATATGGTAAAAAGAGCTTATCGTGTAAGCAAGGCGTATAGCGAACTGCCTGATATGACAGGAGCAGATGCACAGAATACGCACAAGTATTTTGGCAATGTGGTAACAGCGCTGAATGGTGTTGATGCAGTACGTTATTTGGATGATGGGCATAATAAAAACGGTGGATTTGAAGATTTTCAATTTGGAGAGTATTACTATTATAAGGTTTATGCACAGGCGCAGGTAGATGGAAAGCTTGTAACCTCCAAAGGTTCTACTGCAAAAAAGGCACGAGTGGCCATGAATGCTCCGCGTTTTGCGTCTGTTTCTTCCAACAGCGGAAGTACGGTAACTTTTACATGGGAAGAACAAAAGGATATTACAGGAAATAATTATTACCAGATTTGGCGTTCAAAAAATGGTCTTTCAAATTATACCAAAGTTAAGGCCGTAAAACCCGACAAGGCAACGAGAGTGGATGGCAGCAAGGTAGGAGTAAGCTACAATTGTCTGCAGTATACACTGAGCAATGTCCCGGCTGAGGCAATGTACTATTACAAGATTTCTTCTGTGATTAACAAGGTTCAGGGAGCAAAGAGTGAAGCAAAGGGAATCAAAACCCAACTGAACGATCTGGAATCCCTGACAGTAAAAAGTGCAAACTTCAATGCGATGGAATTGACCTTTAAAAAGGTAGATGGAGCAAAGTATTATCAGATTTTGATGGCTCAGAATATTGTGGGAGCAGATGGCAAGCTCCTTCCTGAGGATCAGTGGTATTATGCACCGGTAGCCAAATGTACGGCATCTGCGAATAAAATAACCAAGATGATTACCTATAAAAAGACAGGATTAAAGCATGGACGATACTATGCGTTCAAAGTACGTCCGGCTACCAAAAATGGTGTTCATGTTCATAGGAAACAATATGGAGTGGAAGAACCCTATGGTTACGATTACACGAAGCTGAAAGCACCAACATTGAAAGCAGCAGCACAATCTCTTAGCAAGATTCAGGTTACCTGGTCGGATTGCGGAAAGTCTGCAGAACGTTATATCGTAGAAAGCTGTGAGAATGATAAATTCGCAGGAGAGACCTACTATAGAAGGGTGGTTTCCAAAGGAACTACTTACTATACGAAGAGATATCTGAATTTCGATGGCTTGACTCCTGGAAAGCATTATTTCTATCGTGTTTCTGCTGTGAAAAAGGATAGTAACCTTCCGGGTGGAGAACTGCAGGGAGCTTACTCCAACGTGGTTGAAGAGTGGCCAAGACCTGCGGCTCCTGAAAATGTTGCAACTACAGGTCATACTGCAAATGAAGGTGCTGATGTAAGCTGGACAAAGATTACCGGAACCGGTTCAGAGTACATTGAGTACTATACGATTGAGCGTTCCATGGGTGATAGTGATGGCTCGTATGATAATTGGGTAACCTTAAATCCAAATGACAGTAAAACAAGTAAGTCCTACAAATCCACAAATGGTGTGTTCCATTTTTATGATAAGTCTGTGATTGCAGATGGTACGCTGATGAAGTATCGTGTCAGTGGCTGGTATTACAATGAGAAGGTAAGCAAGAACCGCATTCAGGGCAGACCTGCCGGTTCCAGATTCTGTAATCCGAGCGCTATCAAACTGAACACTACATCAACAAGTGTTGGAATTGGTCAGACGAAAACCTTAAAGGTTGAAAAATTCACTCCAGAACAGACGACCGCAAAACACATATCCTGGTATTCGAGCAACACGAATTATGTGACAGTATCCAGCAAGGGAGTTATTAAGGGAATAAAGAAGACGAAGGATAATACGTATATCACGGTTACTGCTGAAACGGACAATGGCATCAAAGCTACCTGCAGGGTTAAGGTAACTGAAGCAGTCGCAGAAGAAGGCGGTGGAAAAGTAAAAGTATGTCTGGATCCCGGACATGGAGGAAGCAACAATGGAGCAAATTATAATGGCTGGAGAGAACAGGATGCGACCTTGATTATTGCGAATGCATGTAAGGATCGTTTACTGAATGACTATAAGAATGCAACAGTCGTTATGACGAGAACCGGTGACTCCACAGTAGATAATGCATATCGTGCCGATATGGCAAAGAACCAGGGCTGCGATGTTCTGGTAAGCATTCATCTGAACGCCGGAGGAGGAAAGGGTACGGAGGTTTTACTTTCCGGAAAGGCAAGTGATAAAAAAGAGGGATTGGCAAGTAAGATTATTTCTTACAATCAGAACTATTTTGGTCTGGGAAACAGAGGATTGAAAACACGTTCGGATCTTGCGGTCTTAAATCGCGCAGCTACTTTGGGCGTTCCTGCAATTCTTGTAGAAGAGTTCTTTATGGACGGAGATGCTTCGTTCCTAAGCTCCGAGAAAATGAAGCAAATAGGACAGGCGAATGCGGATGCCATTGCGTCCTACTATGGATTAGAGAGGAAATAGATGGGAGAGAGAAAAATGAAAAGAGTTCAAATAGGAATATGTATTACAACATTTGCTCTGCTTATAACAGGCTGCTCTGTCGGAAAAGCTCCATCTCCCACAACAGAGGTAAATCCATCAGAAGTAAGTGAAGGAGGATATGCTGCAAAGCCGGTTGAGGACAGCTCATTCACATATGAACTGTCAAAGAAGGATGCGGAGAGCTTAATTGAAGAGAAGCTTCAAGGAAAAGATGCAACCTTTAAGGTACAGAAGGATGTTGTTGACTTATCAGATCAAGATTATTACGTAGCAAGGGTTACATCAGATGGTAAGGAATTAACTGATTATGGTCTTGCTGTAAATACAGTAACCGGAGATGTCATGGCATACGATATCGAGAACAACACAGTATGTGACTTCTCGGAATTTCCACTCTACAATGAGGAGACAGATAAGGAATATAGCTGGTTTGGAAGCTTTGTTGATGACAACGGAACGAAATATGTAGATTTGGCTATGGCTGATTCTCATTCCTTTGAGATGAACGTGCGTAAGGGTGAGAAAGAAATCTTTACAACCGAACTTCAGCCAGAAGGCGATCATGCTGTCTATAAGGGAGAGGATTTTTCCTTTGAAATCAAAATGACAGATGATGGCGTGATTGAAATTACGGATAAGGAAGGAACAAGTTCCTTCGCAGGTACCTATCATATACAACAATAACTAGGAACTGCCGAAGCTATTTCGGCAGTTTCTTTGCAGTACAAGCTTAAGATAAACAATAGGATGTTTAGGAATGAGGACATATATGGACAGGATAAAGAGTTATTTTCTTTTGGGATTGTTGTTGTGCTGTGCGTTGCTGCTGTGCACAGGATGTGGTAAGAAAGGAAAATCAATTTCCGGCGATGAGGTTTCCGGCGCCTCCATTTCTGATTCCAATGCTTTGGAATCCTCTGTAAATGCAGGAGAAGCAAAACAAAAGGCAAAGAGTGCAGTAGGAGAGGGCTCTGGAGACAAAGAAAGCAATCATGCGGATGAGTTTACGGTTTCCGGTATGAATGGCCCTTACTCGAAAAATAGGGCAGGCGTGGATTATGCAACGGGAACCGTTGTAGTAAGCTTTACAAACATAACAAGTAAGACGGATATAGCCGCCACAGCAAAACAGGCTATGGTTGGTCAATGTTATTTTTCGGGTTCCTCTGTGACGGTAAATGATATACTTACTGGTTACGGACAGGGTGAGTGGTCAGCTATCGTGAGTCCGCAAAATGATATCTGCGTATGGTATACTGGCACTCATGGAGAGGATGTCTTCAAGGTAAATTTTGTACTTTATGAGGACGGAACGTTCCTTTTGGATTCTGTAACCGTAAATGGAGAACGCGTGGAGGATATGATAAAATTCATGAGAGAAATCACAGGATGAGAAAGCAAAAATAAGTTAAGTAAACATGCACAATGAAATAATTATGTAAACCTGTACATGTTGGTAATCACCACAAAAAGAAGTTATTATTTTGAGTAAAATAGTCATATTGACAAAGTATATGAATAAAATATGAACAAACACACATTTTATTCACGAATTGTACAAAAATGTTCAAAGTCTATTTACAACTATCCTGGAATGGGTTATACTCACTTTTGTTGTAAGGGAAACCAAACAACATAAAAAAGATTTCAGGAGGAGTTTTATTATGAAAAACAAAATCGTTTTATTAGCAGCAGCAGTTATGATGACAGCAACAATGATGGTAGGATGTGGTTCTGAGGCAGCAGTAGAGCCTACAACAGTAGAAGCTACAACAGTAGAAGCTACAACAGAAGCAGCTACAGAGGCTACAACAGTAGAAGCTACAACAGAAGCAGCTACAACAGAGGAAGCTACAACAGAAGCAGCTACAACTGAAGAAGCTACAACAGAAGCAGCTACAACAGAAGCAGCTACAGAGGCTACAACAGTAGCAGAATAATCAATACTGATTATCCTGACAGTCATGGGAGATTCGTCTCCTATGGCTGTTTTTTATTTGGAAACGGATGGTAATCTGACTTGTATTTTGGTACAATAATACTATAAAGTAAGAAGGATTCGTGGAGAGGAGGAGATATCGATGCGTGAGATACTTGCATATCTTCAGGAATTTAATACCGTTTCGATTATTTTACGTCTATTTTTAGCAACCTTTCTCGGAGGATTGGTTGGTATTGAACGTGCGAATCGAAGGCATGCTGCAGGTCTTAGGACATTTGCACTTGTGTGCTTGGGAGCGGCATTGGCTACGATTGCGAATATTTATCTATGGAAAGTGACTGGAAGTGCAGATGCCAGCAGACTTCCTGCCGGAGTTGTAAGTGGTGTGGGATTTTTGGGGGTTGGTACCATTATTGTAACCAATCGAAATCATGTAAAGGGACTCACAACTGCAGCAGGACTATGGGTTACAGCTACGCTGGGCATTGCCATCGGTTCTGGAATGATATATATCAGCTTATTTGCATTTGCGCTGGTAATGTTTACGATTACGGTTCTACAGAATATCAGCCGCTATCAGGAACGCTTTAACAGAATTCTTGGGTTATATCTTGAGGTTGAGAATGATACTGGGGTTAGCCGACTTATGAAGCATATACATGATAAGGGATATGCTATTTGCTCTATGGAAAAAAAGAGAGAGCAGATAGCGAATAAGAGCGATGTGATTATTCTTCTGGAATTGGATTTGGGAGGCAGACACAGTCACTACGAGATTATGAATGAGTTAAGTCATATGAAGGGCATCAATTATCTTGAGGAAGTAAAAAGCTAAAAGAAAAGCAGGCAATTTGTCCCAGAATGTGTTATACTGGATGTAGACACAAAGAAATAGATAGATTGAAAGATGAGGTTTCAGAATGGATTTATTGAATCAAAAGGTGACTCATACAAAGTTTGGAGCAGGCACCATTGTTGATCAGCAGGATAAGACAGTAACGGTTGCATTTCGTAAGGATAAAAAGAAGTTTGTTTATCCGGAAGGGTTTGGGACGTTTCTGAAGCTGGAAGATGAAAAGACAGAAAATATAATGAATGCAGTAATCTCAAAGAAAAAGGATCAGGAAGATCAGGAACGGACAAAGGTATTAAGCGAGATTCGCGAGAAGAAGGATGCACGTCCCTCCACGTCTGCGGGTTCGCAGCCGGCAAATAAATGTAATGTGGCAATAAAAAGAGAGAAAGCAGAGGCACTTGGTGATGACAGGAGGGTAACAGCCGGACGCGTCATGAGTGGTGCAAAAAAGGGTACAGCCATGAACTTCCGTGGTGTTTCTAAGGGTAATCTTGTTATGCTTACCACCCGCGATGCTAAGACAGAAGAGAAGGATCGTTATATTTACTCCGTATTTCTCGTTCAGAATCATAGTGATGCAGAGGGAGAGTCGGAAGGCTTTCTTGAGGCACATCCGGAGTACTGTATAGCTCTTTCGGAGGAGGAAGCTCATCAGGTTAAGTTCTGGGAGTTTTATTACAACGACAAGAAACCGGAAGTAGTGCGTATGGGAAGTGGCCAGCACAGATATTTGAGTGATATTCAGGCAGCGCAGGTACTGCAGAAAATGTTGCAGGTTGTGACATCTCAAGATGAAAAGGAACAGATACAGAAGATAATGGATTGTTTTCTTGAAGAAAAGGGAATGAGTTTGGATGGAATAAAAGAGCCATCCGGAGCATTGACTAGATAAAAATGAATGAAATACCGCCGACAGTATGCAACAATCTGATGGCGGTCTTTCTTTACTTTGGTGGAGGTTTGGCCTATGGATTTGTTTGATGCGATTTTTGCCATTAACAAAACGCATGAGGAGGATGAATTGGCTCCTCTTATGACTGTGTGGGGAGAAAAGGTACAACAAGGAGATGGTACTGTGTTACAGGAGCATCCCACACCACAATGCTGTCGAGAGTCCTTTGTCATTCTGAACGGTTGGTGGGATTATGCTATTACGGATTCGGCAGAATATAATGGGCAGTTTGATGGCAGGATATTAGTTCCTTTTTCTCCGGAGAGCATTCTTTCCGGCGTACAAAGGCAGCTTCAGCCGGAAGAGTACCTTTGGTATGAGAGAATCCTGGATATGGATTCTGTAGAGCTGCAATGTCCGTATCGAGAAGGACGTTGCTTTCTCCATTTTGGAGCGGTAGATCAGATTTGTGCTATCTACGTGAATCGAAAAAAGGTAATTAGTCACCTTGGCGGGTATCTTCCCTTTGAAGTAGATATTACAGATTATCTGACCGTAGGAGAGAACATCCTTACCGTGGTTGCGCAGGATGATACCGACACTTCGTTTCACAGTAGAGGAAAGCAGACACTAAAGCGTGGCGGCATGTTTTATACAGGTCAGAGCGGTATCTGGCAGACGGTCTGGCTGGAATGGCGGCCGAAGGAATATATCAGGAGCTTCCGTTTGACTCCCGATTTTGATAAGAACCGTTTGTTTGTCCGCGTGGAAACCTCGGATGATATGGTAGTCAGTGTTCAAGCATTTGCTGGGGAGGAGCCGGACGCAAAGTCAAGTGCACATTGCGAAGCAGGTCGCCCCATCACACTTGTTTTGGAACTGGAGTCGCATCATACATGGAGTCCCAAGAATCCATTCCTGTATGATTTGGAACTGATAGCAGGAGAGGATGTTGTAAAAAGCTATTTTGGTATGCGTTCCTTTACCATAGAGCCTGATAAAAGGGGAACGATGCGATTTTTTCTAAATCATAAGCCCTACTTCTTGTTTGGCGTTTTGGATCAGGGATATTGGCCGGATGGACTCTATACAGCACCTTCTGATGAGGCATTGATTTATGATATCATGACCATGAAAAAGATGGGCTATCGCATGATGCGTAAGCATATGAAGATAGAGAGTGCAAGGTGGTATTACCATTGTGATCGTCTGGGTATGATCGTGTGGCAGGATATGGTCAGTGGCGGTACCTCTTATTCAAAGCCGCTAGTAAGCTACCTGCCGACCGTTTTTCCGGGAACCTTCTCAGAGCTGCGGGATAATAAGTACCATTTATTTGCCAGACAGGATCCTGCGAGCAGGAAGGAGTGGATCCGGGAGTGTAAGGAAACGGTGGAGACGCTTTATAATTCGACATCCATTTCCACTTGGGTTCCGTTCAACGAAGGCTGGGGACAGTTCGATGCTATGGATGCAGTAGATAAAATACGTCAGATTGATAAAACACGAACCATTGATCATGCCAGCGGTTGGTTTGACCAGGGAGGCGGTGATTTTAAGAGCGTACATAACTACTTTCGTAAGCTCGAAGTGCGAAAAGATCCTCGTGCATTTGTGATCTCGGAGTTTGGTGGATTTGCCTGTTATATGAAGGGACATTCCAGTGTAGATCGAATCTATGGGTATCGCAAATATCATTCAGTGGGAGAGCTTCAGACCGCTTATGACAATCTGATAAAGGGGGAAGTAATCCCGTTGATAAAAAAGGGACTGAGCGGATGCTGCTATACACAGGTATCTGATGTGGAAGAGGAGGTTAATGGAATTATGACCTATGACCGCAGGATACAGAAGATAAGATAGGAACAAACGATAGGAACAAACGATAAACACCCGCATATACTAATGGTGAATTCATATATGCGGGGTTTTTTATGCAAAGAAATGGGGAAGGCCTATTACATAATGATACCATTGAGGTTCTGACAGAAACCGGTGTGCGTATTTTAAAATGTGGATTTTTCTGGTTTACCTTACTTATGATAACGGTAGCAATTGGAATGAAGTATTCTGACAGTGTAACGGTAAGCAGCAGCGTAGATGGAAGAGAGCTTCCCATATACTGTGTTGGTACCGATGAGAAGAAGGTTGCACTTACCTTTGATGCGGCATGGGGAAATGAGGATACAAAGGAAATTTTGGATATATTAAAACAAAATGACATACATGTCACATTCTTTATGACCGGAGGATGGGTTCAGGAGTATCCGGAGGATGTGAAGGCAATACAGGCAGCAGGACATGATTTGGGTAATCATAGTGAAAATCATAAGGATATGACACAATTGTCAGATGAACAATGCAAAAAGGAACTTCTGGATGTACATAATAAGGTCAAGGAATTAACAGGTGTAGAAATGGAGCTTTTTCGACCACCCTATGGAGCATATGACAATCATGTCATAAAAAATGCGGACGCATGCGGCTATTACAGTATACAGTGGGATGTGGATTCTCTGGATTGGAAGGATTATGGCGCAGAATCCATTGTTAAGACGGTAACCGAACACAAACATCTGGGAAATGGAAGTATTATCCTTTGTCATAATGGGGCGAAGTATACATCTCAGGCGTTGGAACAGGTTATTATGAGTCTTAAGGAACAGGGATACTCGATCGTTCCATTATCGGAATTGATTCATAAGGATAACTATCATATGGATCATGAGGGGCGACAGATAAAGGATTAAGGATCAACCATGTGCGCAGAAGGAATTCTTATACGGATGCAATTGTTCTTTTTACGGTATCATGGTATACTAACTCTATCTGTGCAAAGGAAACAAACTCATGAAAATAGTACATTTAACAACAACCGATTATGGTGGTGCCTATCGTGCTGCTGCTAATATCAGTCTGAGTATGAGACAGCAGGGAATGGAATCGGTTGTAGTAGTTCGAGAAAAGAATAGTGACGAGGATGTCGTGCCGGTCATGAATACCGGGTTTCGTTTGTTTTTGTCACGCGCGAGGAATTATGTAAACCTACTTGCTTCCAAGGGTGACATTATTAATGATCCCCTTGGTAAGAATCTTTTAAATGTTCCTGAGATTCAGGAGGCGGATGTATATGTCCTGCATTGGGTGAATTCCTTTTTATCCTATCGCATGATGGAACGTTTTTTTAATACCGGAAAACCTGTCCTATGTGTTATGCATGATATGTGGCTTTTTACGGGAGGCTGTCATTATGATGGTGAGTGTGGTCGGTACCGTGAACGTTGTGGCAGGTGCCCCATACTGGGAGCAAAGAGGGATAAGGATCTCTCACGAAGAATCATGAGAAGAAAAGAAGCATTGTTTTCACATAAATGGAACAACGTCACTGTGATTGGATGTAGTGAATGGATTACGGATTGTGCCCGCTCCAGTCATCTGCTAGGTACACAGAAGATTATTTGTATCAAGAATCCGGTTAATACCGATATCTTTCACCCCATGGAACGCGAAGGCCTGCGTAGGAAGTATGGCATACATCCCACCAAAAAGTTGATTCTGTTTAGTGCCATGATTCCGGGGGACAGCCGTAAGGGCTTTGACCTGTTGTCAGAATCGATAAAGGGTTTGGATGAAACCTATTATGAACTGCTTATTGTGGGGGGAGATGGAAAAGTAGCTCTTCCCGATCAGAAGATGAAGATTCATGGATTAGGGAGTATTTCTTCCCCATCTGACATGGCAGAGATATATAATCTGGCGGATGTTTACGTTATTCCGTCACGTCAGGAGAATTTGTCCAATGCCGTTACGGAGGCGCTTTCCTGTGGTATTCCGGTAACTGCATTCGCGGTTGGCGGTATGAAGGACATGATACACCATAAGGAAAATGGATATCTGGCCGCTCCCTTTGATAAAGCGGATCTTCAGGCGGGGATACGTTGGAGTGTAGAACAGAGTAATTATACAGAAATCTCCAGACTTACGAAAAAAGAGTTTGGAATGGAGATTATTGGTAAGGAGTACAAAGAGCTATGCGAGAGAGTAATACAGCAGTCGTATCCGTCGTGATTACGACCTGTGACCGACCAAAAGATGTGTTGATGCGTGCAGTCTCGAGTGTGGAAAATCAGACGTATTCACAGATAGAGTTGATTGTTGTTAATGACGCCAGCTGTAATACGGAAGAGCTGGAGCGTACGTTCTGTGGTAGGAGCTGTAAGGGACATGAGGTACTTTTCCTGTCTAATTTGGAGCGGAAGGGTGCATGCGCATCGAGAAATCTTGGAATCAGCAAGGCAACCGGAAGATATCTGGCTCTTTTGGATGATGATGATGAGTGGTTACCCACAAAGCTGGAGAAACAAGTTGCTGCCATGAGAGACGGAATTGGTCTGGTCTATTCCAACTTTGTTGTAAAATCAGATACGATAGATATTAAACCGGATAAGAGAAAACAGTTTTACGAGGGGGATATTCTGGAACCTCTACTGGGTAGCAATTTCATTGGTGGTTGTTCGGTTCCACTTATGAATTTGTCGATGGTGAAAGAAGCAGGAATGTTTGACTCGAATTTTCCATCATCACAGGATTATGACCTTTGGATTCGTATGGCGGCTGCTCATCAGACAGCATATGTGGATGAGACCCTTTCTGTTTACTATGTCGGCAGCTTGTCCATCACTGGGAGCTTTGAACGACGGATGACGGGATGGAATCAGTTACTCGATAAGTACCGTGAGCTTTATGATAAGTATCCAAGGGCAAGAATGCAATTTGTCAGTGTTATGATTAACGAGGCGGCGAAAAGACAGCATATTCCGGATGCTTTTCGAATGCTTATGGGGTCTTTTCTTTATTTCCCTCATAATATGCGTTGCATTTATACATTTCTGAAAGGTATTTTGGAACGGATTTTTCATAAATATTGAGAGATAGCAAAGTGTGAAATACACAGATAGGAATGCTTATGAAACAGGTCATTTTAATTACCGCGTCATATCCATATGGAAAGGACGAACAGTCCTTTATTGGTCCGGAACTTCCGTTTCTATGCAGCCGTTTCCCGGTACAGATTGTATCTCGTGCCGATGTGGGGGAGCTGAGTGACAACGAGAAAAGACAGGTTTATACCACGATACCGAAGGGCATTAAGGTTTCCCATGTGAAGAACAGTCGTATGGAGAACATTTTGGGCTTATGGAAAGCTCTTTTTTCCGGAACCTTTTATCATGAGATAGCCATATTGCGTGCCAGTCATAAGCCTCATTTTATGCAAAATGCTGCAGAAGCAGTTTTCCTTTATGCAGTTGCTTTGCGTACGGCGCGTACCTTGGAGCATGTGATATCGGCTATTGACTCTAAGGATGACATTGTTTTTTATACCTATTGGTTTGACGGTGGCACTCTGGCTGCAGAGATTTGCCGAAGAAACAATAGACACCGCAGGATTCACATCATCACAAGAGTACATGGCTGTGATTTATATGAGGAACGTCGCAAGAATGGTTATCAGCCATATTTGCGGCAAATGGACGGGATGGTGGACAAGATCTGTTTTATCAGCCAAATGGGGAGAGAGTACTTTCTTTCTCATTATGGGACAGAGGAGCATAAGAGTCGTTATGAACTTTGCTATCTTGGGACACATGGAGGAGACGGAAGTAAGGAACAAGCGCATGAGGGAATTCATTTTGTGAGCTGTTCGCATCTGATTCCATTAAAAAGAGTGGCATTACTTATCGAAGCTTTATCGAGAGTAGTATCCCAGCAGATCAATTGGACACATTATGGCATTGGTGAGTTGGAGGAAGAGTTGGAAAAGCTTGCGAAGGAAAAGCTTGACGAGAAAGAGAATATACACTATTCCTTTGCTGGCTTTGTGTCAAACGAACAGATTCACGAGAGCTATAAGCAGGGGAAGTATGATGCTTTCCTATCCATGTCATCCACAGAAGGAATTCCTGTCAGCATGATGGAAGCCTTTGCTTATGGGATGCCTGTTATCACGACGAATGTGGGTGGGGTCACCGAGATTGTAGATGATACCTGTGGAATTCTTCTGCCGGCAGATCCGACGCCTGAACAGGCCGCCGCTGCATTTGTTACCTTTTGTGAGTTAAGCGTGCAGGAGCGGGAAAGCATGGGAAAGAATGCGCGTAAGCGGTGGGAAGAACGGTTTGATGCCGAAAAGAATTACAAAGAATTTGCTTCTATGATAGAGAGGTTGTAAAGTTGTCAGAGGAAAAGTATAGTATTATTATTGCAACACATAATGATGAAAAGGATATCGGGGCCTGCTTGGACTCTGTTCTTGCTCAGACATACCCCAATTTTGAATTGTTTCTGGTGAATGATGGTTCTACAGACAGCACGGGTGATATCTGTCAGCAATATGCAAAAAAGGATTCACGTATTCGGTATATTTGCGGTGAATGTCGCGGTGCATTGCTTGCCAGACGTGAGGGGCTTCTTCATTTGCAGGGAGATTACTTTTATATCATGGATGCAGATGATTTACTTGCACCGGATTTGCTGGAAAAATGTCTGGACTGGTTTCAAAAGAATGATGTTGATATGGTATTGTTTGATATTGACACCTTTGGAGATAGGAAAGAGGACTGCTGGACCTGCCCGATCTCTTCAGGAACGATTCTTGAGCAGCAGGTAATCATTGATTTCGTATTGGAGTATACGAATCATTCTTTGTGTAACAAGGTTTTTCGGAGACAGGTATGGGAGCAGAGCAGAAGGGATTATGAGCGTTATGGAGACGTTCGTGTAGGTCTTGACAAGATGCAGTTGTTTCCTCTTCTTGTTCAGGTGAAGAAGGGGGTATACTATCAGGAAGCTTTGTATCATTATCGTATTCGCAGTACAAGCCTGTCACATGGATTTCGCCCTGAGACAGCGTATGATATTGGATGTCCTGCAGAATATAGTCTATTGGTATTGGAGGGAGCAGGTCTGTTAGATCCGGCCAGGGAAAAGAAGTGCTATCAGAATTATCTGAAGAGCATGATTCCCCGTATGATTCGTCTTTTACAGGCTTCGTGTTCTTATCAGAAAAAGAAAGAAGTACTTACAAGGATTCGAAAAAGTGATATATTTCGAAAGGCATCTCCCTATGCAACGAAGGAGCTGCTGGGGAGCTATTATTTGCTGTTGTATCGTCTCGTTAAAATGAAATGCGAGCGAATCCTTCACCTATACTATTATGTAAAGAAAGCTTCGGAGGCATAGATATGTATCAGAATATTAAGACACTATTACAAATGATTAGGCAACTGTTGATTGTACTCGACACCAGACAGAAGAAGAAATGTGCTTTCGTTTTCTTTTGTATTTTGGTCGGTTCTATGTTTGAAATGTTGGGAGTATCGGTTATGCTTCCTTTTCTACAGATGGTTATGCAACCGGAAAAGATGCAACAGTCCTGGTATGGAAATATATTGATTCATGTACTTCATATCAAAGGAAGCCAGAACCTTCTGGTGGTTCTTGCACTTTGTATCGTG
The DNA here is from genome assembly GCA_964481705.1 of uncultured Lachnospiraceae bacterium. Lineage (GTDB taxonomy): Bacteria > Bacillota > Clostridia > Lachnospirales > Lachnospiraceae > CAYZUC01. The sequence continues at coordinate 13,550 of CAYZUC010000003.1, read as the reverse complement.
GTTTTATATATCGTTAAAAATGCAGTCATTTTATTTTCTGTTTATGAACAGAATCGACTGAATTCCTCAATCAACCGTGAATTGGCGACTCTGATGCTTCGCTCATATATGAAACGGCCGTATACATTCTTTCTTGAGCACAACAGTGCAGATATTATTCGTGGTGTAAATACGGATGTAAATGGCGTATTTAACATTATTTCGAATATATTCAAGCTGTTAGCCGAGACCTTGACCTGTGCAGCGATTGCTGTTTTTCTGCTTATATCGGACACATTTATGGCGGTAGGGGTAGTGGGTCTGGCAGGCATCTGTCTGCTGGCTGTTACTTTTGGCTTTAAGGGTATCATGCGTGATATGGGTAATAAACAGAGAGAAGCAGCAAAATACTGTAGCAAACATGCATATCAGGCAATTAACGGAATCAAGGAAATTACCGTTATGAAGCGGAACGATAATTTTGTGACTCAGTATGATGAGGCGGCTGACTTAAAAAGACAGACAAATCTTGCCTACAACTTCATTGTTGCCTGCCCCAATCGTATTGTGGAGGCAGTATGCATCGGTGGAATTATGGGAGTCGTATGCTTTCGTATCGTTCAGGGAGTGGATATTCAGAGCTTTGTACCACAGCTTGGGGTATTTGCGGTAGCCGCCTTTAAGATTCTTCCCTCTGTTGCGAACATCTCCAGCTACATATCAGGACTTGTGTTTTATCGTCCAACGCTGCAGGAAGCCTATGAAAATATTGTAGCGGCACGTGAGTATGAGAAGTATCGATTAGAGTATTCTTCAAAAAAGGGAATTACAGAGAAGACAGAAATTGATCCCAAGACCTGCAGCTTTGAAAAGGAGATAGCAATTAACGAGATCGTGTGGCGTTATAACAATAGTGATTATAACGTACTGGATGGATTGTCTCTTACCATTCATCATGGTGAATCGGTCGCTTTGATCGGAGCCTCCGGTGCAGGAAAAACAACGCTTGCCGATATCATTCTTGGATTGCTTCCACCAAAAGAAGGCAGCATTCAGGTAGACGGAAAGGACATCTATGCGATTCCAAGAGAGTGGGCTCGCATGATTGGTTATGTACCGCAGTCCGTTTTCCTTACCGATGATACCATTCGAAATAATGTCTCCTTTGGCTTACTGCCGGAGGAAATTGACGATGATAAGGTGTGGGAAGCGTTGGAACAATCACAACTTGCAGAGTTTGTACGTTCACTACCGAAGGGGATTGATACCATTGTAGGAGAACGAGGTGTGAAATTCTCTGGTGGACAGAGACAAAGGGTTGCGATTGCGCGTGCTTTATATTACAATCCGGAGATTCTCGTACTGGATGAGGCAACTTCAGCCTTGGATGGTGAGACCGAGAGCGCTGTTATGGAATCCATCGAGACATTACAGGGACATAAGACATTAATTATTGTGGCTCATCGCCTGACTACGATTAAGAGCTGTGACCGTATTTATGAGATTACCGGTGGAAAAGCAGAGGAACGTTCCAAGGAAGAAGTGTTTGGGACGCAGGAGTGAGGATGGTATGCAGATTGTTGAGTTATCAGGACTTCCGGGCTGCGGAAAAAGTACACTTCTTGCCCTTGTGAAGCAGAGATTTGAAAAAGAGGGATATCAAGTTTACACATTTGAAGAGATTATGAAGGATGGTCCCTTATTTCGTGGTGCTTTTCTTAGCTTTCAGATACAACGGATAAAACCGTCTATTCGTAATAATGTAGATAGGATTCAGCGATTTTATTCCGATTTTCCGTATGATAAGAAGAGAGAATACTTTATGAGGACTCTTTTGGAATTATATGCAAGGCTTCTTGTTGTTTGTGGCAAGAAGGCGAAAGCAGTCGTACTGCTTGATGAAGGGATATTGCAGTATCTGTCATCGATTCCGTACGATGTTCTTATAGACGAAAAGCTGCTCACAAAGGACCAGGTCAGAAAACTGATCAGCTGTATTGATAAGTATGTTATTGTGGATTGCAGGGTTCCCTTGGAAGAAGATATCCGCAGACTGAAAGCACGTAATCGTGAGAATGACCGATATTGCAGGCTGGATGAAGAACAACTGCTGCGTACGCTTAACGTAAAACAGGAGAATCTGGATTATTTACGTTCTTCCCTCACAACACAGGACAGTTTCACAATTTCGATGACAGAGTCACCGGAAGAAAATACAGAAATCTTTTGGAAGGAATATACGGAGAAATATGAAGAAGGTTAAAGTATGCTATAGTGTCCGCGACAATATTGGGGATGCGATAAATCCCTTGATTATTGAGAACATCATTGGTTATCAAGTAGAACACGCAGAATGGAATGAATGTGAAACAAGCGGAATAGGAAGTGGGTTACGCCGATTTTTTATGCCAAGGAAGGATATTTTTTCTTCAAAGGAAGGGTTTCGAAAGAAGCTTACCGGACTTTGCTCTTACCGACCCTGTCAGCTGTGGTCAGCGGGATTTATACGCTACGGTACAGTACTAGAGGTTCCTACCAGAAGTCATTTGAGGATTGCTTCTGTACGTGGACGACTTAGTAAAGAGAGGATTGAAGAGATATTGGGAAAACCAATAGAATGCTCTCTTGGAGACGGTGGATTGTTGGCGGCAGACCTGCTGTCTGAGAAACCAGGAAAGAAATACTCTCTTGGAATTATTCCACATCAGAGAGAAAAGGAAGAGCCGGAATATGCCATGTTACAGGAGAAAATTCCGGGAAGCACTATCATCGATGTCTCTATGGAGCCCATGGAGGCGCTTAAGAAGATAGCGGAGTGCTCCTGTATCGTATCTAGTAGTCTGCATGGATTGATTATTGCTGACAGCTTTGGAATTCCCAATCAGCGAGTGATTCTTACCGACAAGCTTGCAGGAGACGGATTTAAGTTTGATGATTACTATTCCTCTTTTTCCTGTTCGCCGGAACCGTTAAATCTCAAGGAAAAACTTGCTGTTGATATCGATCAGATCAAGAGCATGTACGGGATATCCTCTACCGCAGTTGATCAAAAGAAGGCAGAGATTATTCGTGATTTTTCAAAGTATTTGGATTAAATCGAAGGGGACACTATGTGTGCATCAAAATATCGTTATTCCATTATTATTCCACATTATAATATTCCACAGGGACTTCGCAGATTACTGGAGTCTATAGGTTCTCATGCCCAGCTCCAGGTGATTGTTGTCGACGACCGAAGTGATCGATTTTTGGAAGAGTATCATAAGGTGGTAGAGGAGTTTTCGGACAGGGGAGTACAATTCTATCGGAACGAGGGAGTAAAGGGAGCAGGAACCTGCAGGAATCTTGGATTACAATATGCAAGAGGAAAATGGATTTTGTTCAGCGATGCGGATGACTTCTTTTGGGAGGGGTATTATGAGAGGCTCGAGCAATACTTTGATTCGAAAGCAGAGCTGATTTATTTTGCACCCAAAAGTATCTGCATTCCATCGGGTGAACCGTCCACCAGACATCAGAATTATGAGAAGAAGATCAAGGATTATCTGCAGGCGCCAACAGAGGTCCGGGAATTGCATTTAAAGTATGATCATGCAAGCCCGTGGTCTAAGATGTTACTTCGTGAAATGCTCGTAAATCATGGATTACAGTTTGAAGAAATCATGTATTCGAACGATTCTTTATTTTCGATTCAGAGCAGCTTCTATGCGCAGTCGATAGCAGCAAGCGATGCATGTATCTATTGCCTTACAGACAGAGAGGGAAGCTTGACGAAAGCGGTCAAAAAGGATGCCGTTCTCATTCGATTCGAAGCATTTATCCGTGGTGCGGTATTCCTGAAAAAGCATCTATCCAGAAGTCAGTGGAAAGAGCTGAATGTTAACGCTATGGTACGTTTGATGATTCTTTATCAACAGGGAATTGGATTGATGCAGGTGATGCGGCTTTCGATGAAATGCCTCATTCATGGAATTCCTTTTTTGGATTTATCCCAAATCAATGGGAAGACCGTATTATCTACGGTGCTGCAAATACAGAAAAGTAACAGAAAAAAGGGTTAGGTATGACCTCCTAATGGAATGCTTACTCCGAATAGAGGTAGGTATAATCGCCCTCGGAAGTAACAAACTTTATTTCCCGTGTATCACTTTCATCGTCTGATAGGGACAAAACGATGGGAGAGGGCGCGGGAATTTTATTTACCACCGGATAGGCTGTTATCTGTTCTGCTTCCGAATCCTTTACAATGACAGTTCCATACATGCCGGCAGGAAGTGCATCCATTTTCTCCTGATAGGTAGGATAAGCTACCTCATGAAAGGATTCCGGATCAGCCATCACCTGCGCAAAGAGGGTAGAGAATTTGGTAGCTCCCTGATCGTTTAGATGACTGGTATCCTTATAATCGGAAGCTACAAGTCCCATACTCTCTGGATAACAGAGATTGAAATCATAGTAGTTAATATCGTAAGGCTCTAAGAAGGACTTTACTTCATCAATGTAGGAGTCGTAATTGCCATGATAGAGAAGGCGAAGCTCCGGAATTGGTGAACTGAAGAAGGTCAGCGCAATTCCCTTTTTATTGCAATAAGAGATGATCTTAGTCATATACTTCTTATCATCACTGCTTAATACGGTATCTGGGAGAGGTCTGTCTAAAGAGGCTGTCTCCACCATCGTCTCGTTACTGAGAGATTCATTACTTGCAACGTATCCCCTACCGGCATAATACTCATTCTCGTTTATGATAAAGGAATATGTGCGATAAGAATCCGAGGCCTTTTTCTGCCATAATTCCATGAGGTAATCCGGACAAAGAAGCTTCTCGGGATTGCGGTGTGGTAACAGGAAGCTGTTGATATAGAAATCGTTAGTACTTGCCTGAAGTAGGTAAGTTAATTTGTTGAACGATGGTTTCATATAATCTGAAATGATATATGTCTTGGTAAGGTCATCACGATCCTTGGTAGAAAAGCCACGGATTCCATAATAAAGCTCCACATATACATGGGACAGTTGATTGGTCTTGCCGACTTCCTTCAGAATCGTATAGGTTCCATCAAGACTCTGAGCTGAGGTTCCGCCGTTAAAGGTATGCGGTCCCAGGCTGGCATCTAAAATGGCAGGGTTCAGAGTGCGGTAGCAATGAGAAGAACCAAGGAGAAGCGTATCGATATTTTCTTCGGATTCATATATCTCGTGAAACATGATACGTGTATAGGACTTGGTGTCGTCAGTCAACAGGTAACGAAAGCCCTGATTTAAAAGGACGATACAACAGATAAAAACAAGTAATTTAGTTAATGAGGCTTTTTCAACAATGGATGTTTATTTAATACTATGAGAGCCTTCTTTTTCATATAAATCTCCATTTAATTCTGCAATAAAGCCTTCCGTGAATATTTAAAACTGGAAGTAGATAAAATTTGACGCATCATACTGTGGTCCAAAGATTCCGAACATGAGAATGCCCCAGAAGGAAACACAGTAGATGATATAACGAACAAAAATGTTCTGCCTGTTAAGTATGGTAATCAGACTGATATTCTTTTCGTGTAATAGGTCAATTACCAGTAATAGTAACAAGGCAACGAGAAGAATGCCAAGATCATTGATCTGTTCCTGTCCGGACAAGAAAGAAAAGCCGTTGGATAGTCGCATGGTCATCTGTCTTAGAATCAACAATGCATTTTTCGCACTGTCCGCTCGGAAAAACAGCCATGCGAAATCAACCAATAAGAATGTAATCATAATTTGAATCACCTTTGGGAAACGCCGGAAGGGATTCTTGATATCCTGACCAATCTGGAATACTCCGTGTAGAAATCCCCAAATAATATAATGCCAGCTGGCGCCATGCCATAGTCCACTCACCGAGAAGATAATCATAATATTCAGGTATTTTCGTAAACGTCCTTTTCGATTGCCACCAAGAGGAATGTAGAGATAATCCGTGAACCAGGAGGTGAGGGAAATGTGCCATCTTCTCCAGAAATCCTTGATACTGGAAGCCAGATAAGGCTGTTTAAAGTTCAGCATAAGATTCACCCCAAGAACCTTGGAAGCACCTCGGGCGATACAGGTATATCCGTTAAAGTCACAATAGATCTGAAAAGCAAAGAGAATTGTTGCAAAGAGCAGCTCAAGGAATCCATAATCGGTATACGAATTATAGATACGGTCTACATAGATAGCGGCTCGATCAGCAATAATCAGCTTCTGAAAATAACCCCACATCATAAGCAGGAGTCCCTGTTTCACACGTTCAAAATTCCAAAGATTCAGCTTATCTACATTACATACTTGAGAAATCAGGTTAGAAGAACGTTCAATCGGTCCAGCTACGAGTTGGGGAAAGAAGGATACAAACAGAGCATACTTGAGAAAATTGTGTTCGGGTTTGATCTCTTCTCGATAAACATCCATAGAGTAGCTCAAAGCCTGAAACGTATAAAAGGAAATGCCTACAGGCAGGAGCAAATCGATCGAAGGAATTTGAACCGACACATGAAAAAGTCCCAATACGGCACTGATATTTGTGAAAAGGAAAGTAAGATATTTATAAAGGACCAGAATCCCCAGATTGGAAATCAGACTTCCGGCCAAAATGACCTTCTTATGAGATTTCTTGGAAGCATGCTCCATTAAAAGACCACTTAAATAAGTTATTAAGGTCGACAACAGCATTAATAATGCATATTTCGGATTCCAATTCATATAGAAATAATAGCTACATACCAATAGCCAGATATAACGTGCTTTTCTGGGGATAATAAAGTAAACAGCTATCACGATGGGAAAAAATATTAAGAAATCCATAGAATTAAACAGCATAACGAACCTCTTCCTTTAGGACATTGATTCTCTTATTATAGGGTTTTCCTTATAAATTGTCAAAGTGATTGGTGCTAAGAATTCAACTTGTCACAAAAGTCATTCAGTGGTAAGTTATTAACAGGATACTTATTAAAGGAGGATATGCATTATGGACATGGGATTAAAGGATAAGGTTGTTATGATCACCGGCTCAACGGGGGGCGTTGGAACGGCATTGACGAAGGCTTTTGCAGCAGAGGGCTGCAAGCTTGCCATCTCTTCAACAAAGCAGGAAAAGCTGGATCAGCTCCTGAAGCAGATTGATATTGCAGAGGACCATCTTCTGACTTTTGTTGTAGATGTAACGAAGGAAGAACAGATAAAGAAGATGGTAGAGGATACCATCAGTCATTATGGTTCCTTGGATGTTCAGGTTAACAATGCAGGGTACGAGGGAAACAATGCGCCGATTACAGAACAAACCTATGAGGATTTTATGAAGGTATATAATATTAATGTTTTTGGCCCAATGTTTGGTATGAAGTATGCTTGCAGCCAGATGATGAAACAGGAAAGTGGGGCGATCGTAAACATTGCATCGAACGGAAGCTTTGTTGGCGCAGGAAATATGGCACCTTATGTATCATCCAAGCATGCCATTGCAGGACTTTCGAAATGTGTGGCTCTTGAGGTAGCGGCTAAGGGAATACGGGTAAACTGCATTTGTCCGGGCGCCATTGATACGCCAATGATGCGTTCGATTGAGAAGGCTTGGTTAGGAGAAGGAGTTTCGGTCGAAGAAGCAAAGAAGACCTTTGGTGCTGCATATCCGGATGGTAGATATGCTGCTCCGGAGGAGGTAGCTGATCTTGCAGTATATCTCGCTTCCAAGCGTTCTGGACATATTACAGGCTCTTGTATTCGTCAGGATGGTGGTCTGGAGGCTACATCAAGATAAATGACGCTTATGGCGATTGCGTTATGAGTTGCTGAGCGAAAATGGGGGAATACTATGGTTCATATTTACTATGGGGATGGAAAAGGAAAGACGACAGCAGCAGTAGGACTTGCCATGCGTGCGGCAGGACACGATATTCCTGTGATATTTGCCCAGTTTTTGAAACAACCGGGGACGGGGGAAGTTGTCTCATTTCGGAAAAGATATCCGGAGATTATCTGCATTCATGATATGCCCTGTCCCGGTTTTTATTATGAGATGAACGAAGCACAGAAAAAGCAGACACAAGAGGCTGTACTAAGGATTTTTGATAAGGCAACACAAATGTCTCAGGAGTTAGCGAGAACAAGTCGTGTGATGCTTGTTTTGGACGAGGTTTTGCATGTATGCCAGATGGGATTGCTGATGGAAGAAGAGCTTCTGCGATTCCTGTCGGGGTGCCAGAGCAATGTCGAGGTCATATTGACTGGACAGAATCCGACGGAGGGTATGCTTGCTATGGCAGAGTATGTGACAGAAATGAAGAAGGTTCGTCATCCTTACGACTATCAAAAGCAAGCACGGGTTGGAGTTGAATGGTAGAGGTTTGTTTACATTTGTCGGTATGTTATACTTATTGTAACGTTTGATGATTTGAAAGGTGATAGTCAGGGGAATCGGAGGAGTATATGAAATTCTTTTATCGTTATGGAAGATCTTTTTTTCGTTATTTAACAATTTTATTTTTGGTTCTCCTGCAGATTGCCTGTATGGTCTTGTTCGTTTATTTTTTGCGGGATTCTGCCTTGATTGTTTATGTAGCGATTGAAGTATTAAGTATGTTCATTTTGATTCCTTTGCTTGCAGATTCCAGAAATGCAGCTTACAAGCTTTACTGGATGACAGCGATTCTCATGCTTCCCATTGTGGGTCATATAATGTATCAGCTTTGGGGTAAGGATAAGGTTAATCGAAGAGAACACAAGAAGATACAGACGATTGTAAATAATGCAAATCTACATCAGACGTTTGATGAGAAGCTTGTTTCGGATCTTCATGAGAAGGAACCGGAGAAGTGGAAGATCGCAAACTACTTGTATCAGCAGGGGTATCCGTTGTATGACCATACAAAGCTGGAGTACTTTTCGTTGGGAGAGCTTGCATTTGAGGATATGATAATTGAGCTCGAAAAAGCAAAACAATTTGTATTTATGAGCTTTTTTACCATTGCCGAGGGTGTTGTATTCCATCGAATCTGCGAAGTTCTCGAAAAAAAGGTACAACAAGGAGTCGAGGTTAAGATCCTATATGATGATGCAGGCTCTGTTTTTCAGCTTGCAGATGAAACGGTAGATGAGTTACGGCGTGTGGGAGTTGAGATTATTCGTTTTAACCCGGTTGAGAGGAATTACTATCATCTTTTTCTGAATTATCGTAACCATCAGAAAATTGTTGTTGTTGATGGACTGGTTGCCTATACCGGCGGGATTAATGCGAGTGATCGGTACGCCAATATCAACTCTCCTTACGGTCATTGGAAGGATGTAGCGATTAAGCTGCGTGGAGATGCTGTCTGGAGTATGAGCCTGACGTTTCTGGCTATGTGGGAAGCATCTGGCAAGGCAGTCGATTATGACAAGTATAAAACAAGTGTGTCAGTTATGGAAGGTGGTCTCTGTCTTCCTTTTGCAGATGGTCCGTCCAATAATCCTGAGAATGAAGCAGTTGATTTGTATCGTCATATGATTCAGGAGGCAAACAAGGAGGTTTACATAACGACTCCTTATTTGATATTGGATGATATTATGCGTGATACGTTATGTCTAGCAGCAAAAAGTGGTGTAGATATTCGTATTATCACACCTGGTATTCCGGATAAAAAGAAGGCAAAGCTGCTGACAGAGTGGAATTATGGAACCTTGCTGAAATCCGGTGTACGTATTTATGAGTATACACCAGGCTTTATGCATGCGAAAATGTGTATTAACGACTTTTCGTGTATTTTGGGAACGATTAATATGGACTTTCGAAGCTTTTTTATTCATTATGAAAATGCTGTGTGGTCCAGTCAGAGAGAGATTATTGACGCACTGAAAAGTGATTACATGGAGACATTAAAAGCTTGTCATGAGGTTACTCTTGAAGAGTGGAAGAGTCGTCCTATGTATAAAAAGATACACCAATATATCCTTCAAATATTCAAATGTCAGTTCTAATCGAATATAACGGGATAGATTTTATAAAGAATGAGGACTACTATGAGACGTTTGTGGCTTTTTCTACGAGATTATAAAAAGGAATGCATTCTTGCACCCTTATTTAAAATGCTGGAGGCTTCCTTTGAATTATTTGTTCCACTTGTAATGGCGGCGATTATCGATCGTGGTATTGCAGTCGGAAATCGGTCCATTGTACTAAGGCAAGGTGGAATTCTGATTTTGTTGGGGATTATTGGTCTTTCTTTCTCCCTTCTTGCACAATTCTATGCAGCAAAGGCCGCTGTTGGCTTTGCTACAAAGCTGCGTCATGCATTGTTTTCACATATTCAGAATTTCTCATTTACCGAGGTGGACACGCTTGGGACATCGACTCTGATGACCCGTATGACGAGTGATGTGAATCAAGTACAGAGCGGAGTTAATATGGTACTTCGTCTTTTTCTACGTTCACCTTTTATCGTATTTGGTGCCATGATTATGGCATTTACCGTGGATGTCAGGGCAGCATTGATTTTTGTAGTAATTATTCCACTCTTGGGACTTGTTGTAGGGGGGATTACGTATATTACATTACCTCTTTATCGAAAGGTTCAGAATCAATTGGATTTGGTATTGCGGGCAACGAGGGAGAATCTTGCGGGTGTTCGAGTGATTCGTGCGTTTGGTAAGGAGAAAGATGAAATCCGACAGTTTGAAGAAAAGAATGCCGAGCTCAGCAGACAGCAAAGATACGTTGGCAGAATATCCGGTTTGATGAATCCGGTTACTTATATCATGATTAATGGTGCGACACTGGTATTGATTTATACCGGTGCTCTTCGCGTGGAAAACGGTATGATTACACAGGGTGAGGTAGTGGCACTGGTCAACTATATGTCGCAGATACTGGTAGAGCTTGTGAAGCTGGCAAATCTGGTCGTTACGACAACAAAGGCAATTGCATGTGCTAATCGTATCAGCTCTGTACTTGAGCAGGAATCCTCGATGAAGGATGGCAAGGGCGGTACCGGAGAGTTCAAGAAGGATAAAGCCGAGGCAGATTCGGATATGATTTCCTTTTCTCATGTAAATCTTCGTTATGCAGGAGGGTCGGAGGATGCACTGACCGATATTACTTTCCATGTAAAGAGAGGACAGACAGTAGGAATCATTGGTGGTACTGGTTCCGGAAAATCTTCGTTGGTACATTTGATTCCTCGGTTTTATGATGTGACACAGGGGCAGGTTATCATTGATGGACGAGATGTTCGCGAGTATAGCCAGGAAGAACTTAGAGAAAAAATAGGAATTGTTATGCAAAAGGCAGTATTGTTCCGAGGTTCGATTCGTTCCAATCTTCTGTGGGGGAACCAATCGGCCTCCGACCAAGAAATGATGGAAGCACTTTCCATCGCCCAGGCAGCTGATTTTGTTATGAATAAGAAAGATGGACTGGATGAAGCGGTAACAGCTGGGGGTAAGAATTTCTCTGGTGGACAGAGACAGAGACTGACCATAGCACGAGCTCTCGTTCGCAGGCCCGAGATTCTGATTCTGGATGACAGCGCATCGGCTCTGGACTTTGCGACAGATGCTGCATTACGCAAGGCCATTCAACAAATGGACAATAAAACAACAGTTGTTATAGTATCTCAACGGACTTCCTCCATTCAACATGCGGATCAGATTCTGGTGCTCGATGATGGTGAGATTGTAGGGATGGGAACTCATGATGAGTTATTAAAGGATTGCGATATTTATCAGGAGATTTACTATTCTCAGTTTCCAAAAGAACGTGAACAAGAAAGGAGAATCCATGGATAGTAAACAAACCATTCTTCGTGTACTAAGATATATTCGAAGATATCGAAAGTTTTTATGGATGTCACTTTCCCTTGCAGCGGTAACGGTGATTCTGTCACTTTATATTCCTATTCTTGTAGGAAATGCTGTGGATTTCATCATTGGAGCAGGTCAGGTGGATTTTGCAGGTATTGGAAGATTACTCTTGAGAGGGACTGTCATTATTGGAATTACAGCGCTGTCTCAATGGTTGATGAATGTGTGTAACAATAAAATAGCGTTTGGTGTGGTTCATGATGTTCGTAAGGAAGCTATGGATAAAATAGAGATACTGCCGTTATCATATATCGATTCCCATTCGAACGGGGATATGGTAAGCCGTGTAATTGCAGATGTGGATCAGTTTGCCGATGGATTACTTATGGGATTCACACAGTTGTTTACAGGTGTATTGACGATTATCTGTACATTGGCGTTTATGTTCTCGGTTAATATAGGAATTACATTGATCGTTGTCGTACTCACGCCGTTATCCCTGGTAGTTGCCAATGTAATCGCAAAAAAATCATTTGTTATGTTTAAAAAACAATCGGAAGCACGAGGGGAGCAGACCTCGCTGATTGATGAGATGATAGGAAATATTAAGACCGTTAAGGCATTCTCGAGAGAAGATGAGAATCTCGAGAATTTTGATGAGATTAACAAACGTCTGGAAGCCTACTCTGTGAAGGCAATCTTTATTTCTGCGATTACCAATCCAGCGACCAGATTTGTGAATTCTCTTGTCTATGCGGGAGTCGGAGTTTTTGGCGCATTGGCGGCGATACAGGGGAGAATCAGTATTGGTCAATTGACCTGTTTCTTAAGCTATGCGAGTCAGTATACAAAGCCTTTTAATGAAATATCGGGCGTTATCACTGAATTACAGAATGCACTTGCCTGTGCTGGGAGAGTATTGGAATTGATAGATTTGCCACCACAGACCGAGGAGGATGCAGACGCGTTGGTATTGAAGGATGCGAAGGGTGAAATATCAATCGAGCATGTGGATTTCTCTTATAGCAAGGAACGTACGTTGATTCAGAATTTGAACCTTTCCGTAAAGGATGGACAGCGTGTAGCGATTGTAGGACCTACCGGTTGCGGAAAAACTACGATTATTAATCTTCTGATGCGATTCTATGATGTGAACGCTGGAAGAATAGCAATAGACGGAATGGATATTCGTCATATGACTAGAAACAGTCTGAGAACCAACTATGGAATGGTTCTTCAGGAGACGTGGTTAAAGAGTGGAACGATACGGGAAAATATTGCAATGGGAAAGCCTGACGCAACAGAGGAGGAGATCAGGCAGGCAGCAATTGCGTCACATGCGCACAGCTTTATCCGACGATTATCCCATGGATATGATACGATTATATCGGAGGATGGAGGCAGTCTGTCAGCTGGACAAAAACAGCTGTTATGCATAGCGAGAGTCATGCTGTGTCTGCCACCGATGCTGATATTGGATGAGGCTACTTCTTCTATCGATACCAGAACAGAAATTAAAATACAGGATTCCTTTAGCAGAATGATGCAGGGGAGGACAAGCTTTATTGTAGCACATAGACTGTCTACGATTCGAGAAGCAGATGTAATCCTTGTTATGAAGGACGGAAGTATCATGGAACAGGGGAAACATGAAGAATTAGTAGCAAAGGGAGGCTTTTACGCACATCTGTATAATAGCCAATTTGAAAAATGAAACATGGGGGACGGGGCTTGATGTTTCATTTTGACCGTAGAGGAATGTCTTTTGTCAAAATGAAACA
>CAYZUC010000002.1:40411-71577 GCA_964481705.1 uncultured Lachnospiraceae bacterium | reverse complement strand
AATCTGCTGACAGTGAGTAAGAGCAATTCGGCGACAACTCATGGAATTAGTAACAGAAATGGAATGGTGTAATTGATTACAAGATTCATAAGCACTGGATTGAGGGAGAACCTTCAAAAAATAAGGTTGATAATAAAATTATTTCCGGTGTTGAAAAACTACTGTCGGAACAAAAATTCAAGGAAATTACAATTTACTGTTTCATGACCTCAGATGGTGATTACTTGGAATTGATTGAAAGATTGAAAAGTGAAGGAAAAAGGGTAATTGTATATGGGAAAGGGAATGCATCCAAACAATTGAAGGAAAAAACGGAATTCTTCAATTATGAGAAATTATTTTAAGTCCACTACAACAGATGGGGGGAGACTAATGCTTCTTGTACTCACGATTTGTGTCAGGGCATCCAGAATGATTATTCCATTTGCGATAATGGCATTTTGTGATAATGAGCATATTAATCAAGAAACAAAAGTCCTGACCTACCTAAACGGGGCTAATTATCCCATATACATCTATCATATGCTGTTACTTACTGTTGTAGGGTATCAAGTGCTGAAAACGAGATTTAATGCTCCGATGAAATTCATCTTGATTAATGTGATTACATATGCATTAGCATTTGGAGTGTATGAATGCTACAGGAGAATCATGCAGTGTATGCATAGAAAGAGATAAAGTTGACGATAGTATGTACAAAACAATTAATTCGTGTTACACTTGAGTTAGTGAAAACTAACGACAAACTTAATATATGCTGTAAGATACGTGAGGATGGGGATTGATATGAAAGAGTGCAATCTTTGTAATGAATTAATAGACTATCATGAGATTATTGAGTGTATTACCAGTGCACTTGATGCCAAGGACCTTTATACCACAGGGAGCAAGAGTTGCAGAACATGTATTAAAGCATTGGAAGGAAATGGAACCCCTAGTTAAACAAGAATGGAACCTTATGTCAGTATAGTTCAGGAGGATGAGATATATGGCAAAATACAAATGTAGTGTATGTGGTTACCTATTTGATGAAGAAAAAGAGGGTAAATCATTTTCGGAAATGAAAGAATGTCCGGTATGTAAACAGCCCCCGGAGAAATTTGAAAAAGTAGCAGATATCGAAACAAAAGATATCGAAACAAAAGATAAGAAAACCAAGGATAAAAAGACTAAGATTGATTCTAGTAAAGAGAAACGAAAGGAAGAAAATCTGTCAATCGATCTTTCCTATGAGGAAGCATATGTGCGTCATGATGCGTCCTGCCGATATATGGAAGAGATTCATGAAATGGCCGTTAACGGAAAATCAATAGGTGGAGCAATGGGAACACAGATGCCAATGCCAAACTGGGATGATATTTTGCTCTTAGGTGCCCAATTAAATCCCCCACCATTAAATGACGGAGATCCGGTTATTACGACAACTGTTATTGGAAAAAATGCAAAAAAACCAATGATACTCGATAGTCCGGTTTATATTTCACATATGTCTTTTGGGGCATTATCACAAGAAATAAAGATAGCACTTTCAAAGGGCTCAGCAATGGCTCGTACTGCAATGTGCAGTGGAGAAGGTGGTATACTACCGGAAGAAAAGGCAGCAGCTTACCGATATATATTTGAATACATACCAAATAAATATAGTGTGACAGATGAGAATCTCCGCTCTTCCGATGCCATTGAGATTAAAATTGGACAAGGCACCAAGCCGGGAATGGGTGGTCATTTACCGGGGGAAAAGGTGACAGCACAAATAGCAGCTCTTCGTGGTAAAAAAGAGGGAGAGGATGTACAGAGTCCAAGTAAGTTTCCAGAGCTTAATACAAAAGATGACTTAAAACAAATGGTAGCTATGCTCCGTACCCGTTCAGATGGACGTCCCATTGGAATTAAGATCGCAGCAGGAAGAATAGAACGTGATTTAGAGTATTGTGTCTATGCGGAACCGGATTTTATTACAATTGATGGAAGAGGCGGTGCAACTGGTTCCAGTCCATATTTCTTAAGAGAAGCGACTACGGTTCCGACTATATATGCTCTGTATCGTGCAAGAAAATACCTTGATTCCATACATTCTGATATTTCACTTGTTATTACGGGCGGACTTAGAGTTTCTGCAGATTTTGCAAAGGCCATTGCCATGGGAGCTGATGCAATAGCAGTTGCATCGGCGGCATTAATTGCAGCCGCCTGTCAGCAGTATCGGATATGTGGAAGCGGTAACTGCCCTGTTGGAATAGCTACACAGAATCCGGAGTTAAGAGCTCGGATGAAGGTGGATGCATCAGCTCAGAGGGTTGCAAACTATCTAAATGTATCGCTTTCAGAACTCAAGACATTTGCAAGGATAACAGGACATTCAGATATTCATGAGTTATCTGTTGATGATCTTGCAACCATCAATCGTGAGATTTCGGAGTATACCAATATTCGACATGCTTAATGTCGTAGTGTTCTTATTTTTTTCAATTTCTATCACAAGGATTCCACGTTTAGCGGGGTCCTTGTTTTGCGTTTAACATGTGCGTTTAATATGTGATTTTAATATGTGCGTTTTAAATATGAGAATATGCTTGACTTTATGGGTAGTAGGACTTATTATATGACCATATTAAACAATTAGTCACATAATAAAGGAGAAACATGCCACCAATTTTTTCGGAAATAGACAAAGTGAAAATAAGGAAACGACTTTTAGAAATCGGTCTATCAGTGATTAAGACAAAAGGTTTTAAGAAAATGAGTATTGATGAGGTTGTAAAGGAATGTGGAATTGCGAAAGGAACCTTTTATCATTTCTTTGAATCAAAACAGATGTTTATAGTCGAAATGATTACCGATTGCAGAGAGCGCAACTTGACAAAATTTCAAAAGGAACTGGAACAAAAAGGGGAATTAGAAGTTGACCAGCTGTTAGAATGGTATAAGGATTTACAAACGGATTCAGAGAACCCGTTAAATTATATGACAACTGCTGATGCGCAGTGGATGAAAGAGAGCCTGCCTAAGGAGTATATATATAACGAGAATTTAGATATTGAGATTGCCAGACGACTTACTGGGAAATTACGAGGTGCTAGAGAGGATATTGATTATGCATTTGTGGCCAATATTCCTAAAATCATTCTTCTGGCAATTGCACACAAAGACGAGATGCATGAAGAAGTACTAGATAAAAATATTGAGATGATATTATTGATGTTGAAACAATACTTAAATGGAACAATTAACATTTAGAAGAAGGGAGAAATCGTGATGATTCTTGCAACAGAATGTGTAATAGCGTGTTTAATCTTTGGTGCCGGTATTATTATAGCAGTATTATGTAATAAAGCAGTATGGTATAGTGAATACGCTCCAGAGGTTCAGGCAGTTTTCTTAGAAAAGAATCCAGAGTATAAGAAGAGTAAAACGGAAAAGGTAAGTATAGGATTTATTGTAGCCAAAGTAATCGTCTCCGCTATTTTTGCTTTTATACTAACATTCATGGTGCATTTGGCAGGCGCGACTACATTTGTTGAAGGATTTTTATATAGTTATATTCTTTGGTTTGTAGTAAATCTATTTGATTTATTTGCTCTAGATTGGGGTGTTCTAATGTATTGGAAAAAAGTACGTCTACCAGGTACAGAAGATATGGATAAGGAGTACAGAAGTAATAAGTGGCAGCATGTCAAAGAAGGTATGATGGGAGTAGTTATAGGGATACCGGTAAGTCTTTTGGTAGGAGGACTAACTATCCTATTTCACTAAGGAAGGAGATTAGTACATATGAGAATACTGGAATTTGGTAATCATGCAAATAAAAAAATCATGTTGATTCATGGAGTTAATATTACCTGGCAAATGTGGAATAGCGAAATAGAATATTTTGCAAAGCAGTACCATGTATTGGTTCCTGCACTGGACGGACATGATTCCGAAGAAGAGAATCAGTTTGTTTCAATAGAAAAAGAAGCTGAAACACTGAAAGAATTCTATCTAAGTCATTATGGAACAGAAATCTATATGGTTATTGGAATGTCAATGGGTGGTGCGATTGCATTTGATTTTCTGGCAGATGGAAAAGTCCATGCGGAATATCTAATCTTTGACAGCGGAGTTTTCGTTTCAACCCCACCATTGCTGCTGAATATAAGTAATAAAATGCAACTTTCCTGTAAAAATGGGACAAAGCAAAGAAATCAGAAAACCTTAGAGAATCTGAATAAGGCATATGGATCAAAGCTCGCACCTTACTATATTGAGCTTGCGGACAAGATGTCAGATGAAAATCTGTTAGCAGCATTAAACGCAATTGGACATTTCCAAATGCCACAGAAATTAGCCATTGAAAATACAAAGATAATTGCTTTTCATGGGACAGTTTTCATGGAATTGTTGGCAAAAAAATCAGCAAAATACCTGAAGAGGATGTTTCCAAATGCGGTTATAAAAGTCTTTCCAGGTTATCAGCATGGTGAACTGTCAGTGAATCGTCCGGAGGAGTTTGTAAACGAGATTGAAAAGGCAATTGGTCTACAAAATACAGAATCCAATCTCTAATAATTCATACTTGACAACAGATATAATTTCTATTATATTAAGCATATGTTCAATGAGCATATGCTTAACGTACGTTCTTATATGAGAACCTACAACAATCATGATAGAAAGGTTGGAGAAGATGAAATCAACGAAAAGATATGAAAAAACATTTACCGCTATGACGAAGAATAAAAAGATTCACGAAGCAGTACTTTATGTACAAAGCTCGGACGGATGCATTTCAGAAAGCTTTGGTTACGGTGGAAGAGATATCGATATGCCGATGGCTTGTGCGAGCGTTACCAAGATGTTTACGAGTGCCTGTATTCTCGCACTTTGTGATGAGGGAAAGCTGTCATGGGATAGAAAAGTAAGCGATTATTTTACTAAGGAACAAATGAAAGGCTTGCATATTTACAAAGGTCATGAGTATTCTAATGATTTAACGGTTTATCATCTGTTGTCTCAAACAAGTGGATTACCGGATGATTCCGAGGATGGTGATAATAGCTACATAATGGAGGCTGACGAATATCTCACATTTCATGATAAAATGAGGATGACAAAAGAGCAGAAGCCGCGTTTTGCACCGGGTACAGGAGAGAGAGCAAACTATGCAAATATTAACTTTGATTTATTGGGGTTGATTACGGAGAAGATTTTAGATATGCCTTTGGCAGACATTTATGATAAAAAGATTTTTGAACCGCTCGATATGAAGGCAACGTATCTGGCAAATGAAGAATCAAATGCAATTCCCTACTCATTCTATAATGATGAAAAAATTAATCGACCACTGATGATTGCGTCTGCTGGCGCGGCAGGTGGATGTATTTCGACACCACGTGACCTGATGGTATTTAGCAAGGCCTTCTGGGGTGGCAAGTTATTTGATTCCTCATTATTCAAGGGACTTGCAGTATATAAAAGGCTACAGGCAAGTAAAGGTCCCATTCACTATGGTGGTGGATACATGGAGATTCCATTGGAGGGAATGGTTACGATGTTTATGGGAAAAGGAGAGCTTCTTGGGCATAGTGGAACGACCGGTTCTTTCGTATTCTACTATCCAAGAGAGGATGTTCACTTTGTTGGGGATTTGACACAGGTCAGCAATCCGGCTCTTCCTATCCGATTTGTCATGAGATTAGCGATGACAAAGTAAATTAGATTGACAAAATAACAGGAATTCCTTAAGATTAAGCATATGTTCCACTGGAATCATTTGTTGGGAGGTTATGATTTGGGAGTTCGTGAAGAGCAGTATTTACAGCGGAAAGAACAGATTTTACAGATAGCCCTTGAGAGCTTTATCCGAAAGGGATACTTTGGTACAGCAAC
This sequence comes from uncultured Lachnospiraceae bacterium, assembly GCA_964481705.1. Classification (GTDB taxonomy): domain Bacteria; phylum Bacillota; class Clostridia; order Lachnospirales; family Lachnospiraceae; genus CAYZUC01. The sequence continues at coordinate 65,709 of CAYZUC010000002.1, read as the reverse complement.
AAGGGAGATTGCCAAGCAGGCAGGTATCAGTACCGGATTGATGTTTCATTATTTTGCTTCGAAGCAGGAGCTGTATGAATTCTTAATTGAGGTAGGCTGTAGTGAACTTGAGCTGGAGTATTCCGAACAGGACAACCCTCTTGAAGTATTTCAGAGAGAATTGGAACACACCATTCAATTTGTCACATCAAATCCATACGCCGCTAGGATGTTCGTGTTTATGGGTGGTGCAGGCTATAACATTGATTTGATTTCAGAAAAGGCGGCAGAGATGCTGAGACAGCATGATATCATAGAAATGTCCATTCCCTTGATTGAGAAGGGCCAGAAGCTTGGAGAGATTAAGGAAGGCGATCCGAGGACTCTGTCCATCACCTTTTGGAGTGCGTTGCAGGGCGTAGCGGAGGCGATTGCATTTTGTCCTGTCCCTCTTTTGCCAAAGGCTGATTGGATGTTGGATATTCTGAAAAAATAGCATATTATTTATGAAAAAGCTCTGGTAATCTTATTTTTTCCGGAGCTTTTTGATTGGTAGAGTGCTTCATCCGCCATCTTCATCCACGAATCAGCATTCTGACGAGGCTGCAAAGTAGCAATACCGCCACTGAAGGTGATACATTCCGTTTTTGAAAAATTATAAGTGGTCGATGAAAAAGCGGTTCGAAGTTCTTCTGCAAGTTCATAAGCATCTTGTAAGGTATAGTGCTGCATGATAAGTACAATTTCTTCACCACCATAGCGGTAGGCATTGACATTACGGCAGGTAAAACGCCGAATAGTGTCAGAAAGCTTGATTAATACATCATCTCCACATAAATGTCCATAGGAATCATTTATTTTCTTAAAATCATCAATATCTATTATGAGTAGTTGTGTTTGATTGGGTTCATAATCCATTGCAATACAACTGATTAATTTCTCTTTCAGAGCCATTCGGTTATAAATTCCCATAAGCGGATCCAGATGCAGTTCTTCAATTAACATTTTCTCACGATTGTTGCTGCTTGCAATACTTTGAAATTGCTCTTCGACATAAGCAATCATTAAAGAAGCCCCAATTTGTGCGACAAGGATAACAAGAGCAGCAAGTCCGGTATCTGCAATCAACTGGGGATCCCCCTGTCTTAGTTCATGAGCACTAACATAGGTAGCAGCAGACAGAGAACAGATGGAAGCAATGGTCATGGCTCTTGTGAGCTTGCGATTAGCAAAAATGACACTGAAGAAAATAGATATCACAGGGAGCATAAGAAGTGGACCATAGACATAATGGATAAACTGTGTATTGGCGCACAGAAAGTAAATCAAAATGCACGACCATATATTTTTGGCGTTATCTGATAGTCGTTTTGAATGAAGATGAAAATAAGTTAAAAAAATGACAACGATATTCAAGGAAGACGGAATGTATATAAAGCGTAGTCGATATAGATTATCGGGTAAGAATAGTGTTTTTATTTCGGAGTCTATCAGGTAAATTACGATTTCAGCAACGCTGCCGATAGCAGCCAGCAACACACAAATCACAAAAAGGTTATGTCTCCAACGTTCATTAATATTCTCGCGTAGTTTTGTTGTTCTGTCATTCGTGTTTTCCATAAAGAACCTCCCAAGTAAATCTGGTCATGAATCAATTATAACATATTGTAAGGAAAAGTATGGTTACTTTTTCTATATTGTGCAGGGAGATTTACACGAGCTATGTACTCGGGGATATGTATTTCTTTAGTGTATCAAATAACTTAGGAATATCGATTGGTTTTGCAATATGGTCATTCATACCGGCTTCGTGCGCTTCCGCTACTTTTTCTGCAAACACATCTGCCGTCATGGCAATAATGGGTATTGTATTTGCTTCCGGATGACTGGAAGCACGTATCGTACGAGTAGCTTCGTATCCATCCAGCTCCGGCATCTGGATATCCATCAGGATTGCAGCATAGGTTCCTGCTGGTGATGTAAGGAATGATTTTGTTGCTTCCTTTCCATTCCATACAGTATCGACAACAAGACCTGCGGATTCCAGTATTTTTGTAGCAATTTCCATATTCATATTGTTATCCTCAGCGAGTAGAATTCTCTCACCATGAAAAGAAGTTTTTGCGCTTTTCTGTATAACATTTGTACTATTAGCAGCAGGAATATTAGTCAATAAATCAAAGAGTGTTGACTGGAAAAGAGGCTTGGTGACAAATTTATTGATACCAAACGTAGTAGCCTTTTCTGCCAGCTCCGAATAGTCATAAGCAGATAAAATGACAGCAGGCATGGTATCTCCTGAGATTTCACGTATCTGACGAATGGTTTCAAATCCATCGATATCGGGCATATGCCAGTCAACGAGAAAAATAGAGAATGGCTCTTTGTTTTGCATTGCAATTGAGACGGCCTTGACTGCATCAACTCCGGAGGTTACTGTGGCACATTTTGCCCCCCACTGATGGAAGAGTAATCGAATATAATCACATGTACCGGGGTCATCATCAACGACAAGGGCGTTGACGGAACTGAAATCATAGGCATTAGAAGGATACGGTTGTTCAGTTTGTTCAAAGGTCAGATCTACATGAAATGTTGTTCCAACACCAGGAGTACTTACGACGGAAATCTCTCCATTCATGAGTTCAACCAGATGCTTCGTAATGGAAAGCCCCAGACCTGTTCCGCCGAATCTTCTGGAAATGGAGGAATCAGCCTGTTCAAACGGCTTCCATATGCGTTCGAGATAATCTGCGGACATACCAATTCCTGTGTCGCTAATATCAAAATAAATATGAGCTTTGTTGGATTCGGATTTTTGCTGCTGAATCTTCAAAAGTACGGTTCCACACTCAGGCGTAAACTTTATGGCATTCGAGAGAAGATTGGTGAGAATTTGATTGGTACGCATCTGATCGCCAATAAACCATTCCTCTGTAAGGTTGTCAAATATTACTTCAAAATCAACTTGTTTTGACTTGGCTTGTGAGTAGAAAACAGTGGTTAAGGAGGTGATGAGTCCCTTAAAATCAAACAATTCATGTGCAACCTTTATCTTGCCACTTTCAATTGCAGACATGTCCAACACATCATTAATAATGGTAAGCAGGTGCTTGGAGGCAATCTCACTTTTTTGCAGACAATCCATTACCTTAGTCGCTGCCTGCTTACGTCCAACATCATCCTTTGCATTATTCATCTCGCTTTGAGCGATTGTATTATAGCCAATAACAGCGTTGAGAGGAGTGCGGATCTCATGAGACATACGGGACAAGAAGGAACTTTTTGAAGAATTGGCGATACGTTCTCGCTCTACACTTTGCCGAAGTTCCTTTACAATGATTAAGAGTCTCCAGATGTTAAATAATAGAAGTACAGCAAGGAAAACAATAATTATGAGAGGAAAAAAGGATAATAATTGACCACTGACAAATTCGGTCGTAGGTACAGAAACAATAACATACCAATTTGCGGTCTCACCGCAAGCAGCGTAAGAAAAGATACAATCTTGGCGCTTTAAGTCGTGAAACTCCAGATATCCGGCTCTCTTACTGTTATTTTGAACCTGCTCCCGCAGCGCATTACGTTCGTCGATAGACAAATCGTTGTATTTATACAGATAATCGTAGAAATTATCCGCGCGAAAGGTATCGTCTTTTGCAAGATACTTGCCATCCGCATAACAGACAGCAGTAGCGAGTCTGCCATATTGCGTATACGTTTGCAGCAAATCCAGGATACTGGATTCCATTTGTGGTTTGACCAGAAAGTATGTTTGAGGATTTCCATTTACCATAGCGTCGATACGACAAAAGACCGCAAAGTATCGTAAAGCATCGGTTTTGTTGGTAAAGCCCTGTGAGTAGCAGATTTCACCTGTGTCTTCCGACGAATGCAGATAGAGTGAGGATGATAAATCTGTATTCTGATAATGTATTTGTTGGGGTTTTCCATCAACCTCTTTTGTGGAAAAACCGGAATAAACATGATAGAGATCGGTTGAATGAGTACTGTCGCGTTGCAGAAGCTGATATTCGCTTTCCTCACCACAGATACAGGTCAGGTATTTCATGATTTCATCCACTTCTTTTCCATTGCAGTATCGATAGGCAGTCTTCACCTCATGACTTGATCTTTCAAGAACCGACAACATCAGCTCTGATTTTGCTGTGGCAATATTTGTAATATTTTCAACATTCTGATTAAAAGTATCCGCGTTATTTACGGAGACATATGATAATAGAAAAAGCACAAGAGCTACAATCAGAATGGTATCACAAATCACAGTGATTATCGTAGAGCGTTGGATTCTATTCTCCACTTGTATCTGCTTATTTCTGTCTGCTTCTTTCATATCCATCACCTGGCACTTTGCAATTTGTTACGGGGTTTCTTTCGTTTTCTGAAACTCTGCCTCCAGTCGATTCATATAATCTTCAAGGGAGTACATAATACGATAAGTACCATCCTCGTTCTGCTTCATATATTTCGGATTATTCATTTTAGATATACCTACCATATCATCTTCATAACCACCCATCATCAGAGTTGTGACAGTTTTATAAAAGGTATAGCTAAAGGTCATTTGCCCCACATCGCTTATATGATCAGCAGGTACGTCATATTTTACCAGTGCATTTGTAGTATTGGGTATTTTACCGGTTTCCTCAGCAAATTCTGTCGAGATTTCAGGAACAAAGAAGAAGTTCAGAAATTCGATTGCCCAGTCGATATGATCAGAACGATTACTGATTGCAAGTCCATCAGAGGGTGAGAGATAGGCACTGCCTCCGTCGTTACCAACAGGACTGAGAATGAATTCATATTCTATATCACTATGGTAATCGGATTTTGTCTTTGCTAGGTCCATGCCAAATCCCTGCGTATCGGGCATGAAGGCAATTGCACCAATGTCATCCCTTTTTTCATATTCATCATCCGAAACCTTCATAATGTTGAGAAAATCCCGTGCCTTTCCTTCATTACCGTCAAAGGTGTATCCCAGCTCTTGCTCCACTCTTGCATAATCGTAGTAACCCTTTTCCACAATCTCATATAGAAAAGAATAAGCATCGCGGAAGTACTCACTTACTCCAGGATCCCTATTTTCAATTGCTTGATACATTTCCTTATAATTACCGCCGTTTACAACACAATTGCATATGTATGGATAGAGTAGCTGCTGCGCGAAGGTGCCGGGATTACTCTGCAGTGGAATATATCCATTAGCTAACAGAACTTCGCAGCAGTGCACCAGTTCATCACGATTGGTGGGTGTCCTTAGTCCACATTTGTTAAGAAGAGTTTTGTTGACGTACATCCCACGCATCTCACACCCAAAAGGAACGGCATATTGTGTGTTTTCTGCAGCAGTATATTTGAAATTATCAACGATACCAGGATGTGTGTGTGACAGATCCAGCTTGGACTTAACATCTTCGGAAATCAGATTAAGGGCGTAGTCCTTGTATTCTGTTGTTTCCTGAATATTAACCGTTCGGAAAATATCAATTTTGCGTTCATCTTGTGCGAGTCGAAGGGCGAGATTACTGCTGTATTCCTCTACATACTCACATAGTACAGTACAGTTGGGGTATATTTTCTCAAACTTGGCAATAACGTTATCCATTTCAGGCCAAGCTTCCTTACTGCTGGCAATTCGGAGCGTTACTTGTTTGGATGTGTCGAGAGATTTGTTCTTATGATAGCCCTTGATGCTGCTGTTGCATCCAGACATTGACAGGATGCTGGTCAGACATAGAATCAGACATAAAATGACAGTGATAGCGTGATTTCCCCTTCTCATTTTGTTTCCCCCTTCAATGATATCCCTATTTGTGTTCTTACTTATTTGAAAGTATCAGTATAATTGTATCACAAATCATTTCAACAATCCACCGTTATCAGAAAACGGGGATAGACATGCTCCTATAATAGATTTATTGTAAAAACAAAGGATTGTACTTGACAATTGAACACACATTCAACTATAATATCAGTTGAACGAACAATCAACTGATGGAGGGGGGAGCAGAGATGTCAAATATAGAATTTCATTGCGACTGTAAAGCAATCAATGAGGAAGTAGTAAATGAGACTTGTGAGAAAATGCTGCCAAATGAAATATACGATAGTGCAGCGGCGTTTCTAAAAATAATAGGCGATACGACTCGCTGCAAAATAATTGCTGCTTTGGCCATAAACGAAATGTGTGTGGGAGATTTGGCGAATGTTTTAGACATGACAAAATCATCGATATCACATCAGCTTCGTAAGATGAAGGAAAGTGGTGTTGTGAAGTGCAGAAGAACCGGGAAAGAGGTATATTACTCCCTTGATGATGACCATGTAGCAGGTATATTTGATTTGACTTTAGAACATGTTGAACATATACATCATTGAAAAGAAGATTGAGAGGTGCGAAGGATGAATTTGTATAGCTTTCTGTCGATTGGTTATGATTTGCTTGATAAAATATGGTTTTCAGATAAGGGAGAAAATCCAAGAGATGTAATTGAGCAAATGATTCCGGATAAGGAATGTGCGGTATTAGATATGTGTTGTGGTACATTCTCAAATGGAATGGTCATTGCGAGGAAGAACCCAAATAACAAGGTAGTTGGTCTGGATCGTTCCCATGCCATGTTAAGAGAGGCAAAACGAAAAATCAAAAAGGAACGACTTGAGAATGTTCGTGTACTTTGTAAGGATGCGACGCAGACCGGAATTCAAAAGGAAACTTTTGATTATATCATAATTGGACTTGTTCTTCATGAATGTACGGGTGAGCTTTGGAAAGGGATTCTCAGTGAAGCTCACAGGCTGCTGAAAAAGGATGGCAGATTGATAGTTCTTGAGTGGGACAAACAAAGCAGAGTGAGCAGAAAAATTAAATTTGCTTTGTTATACGGGATGGAGATTCTTGCAAATCCCAACTATTTTATAACGTTCTACACAAGTGATAAGAAGCAATTTTTTCTCAACTATGGATTTGAGATGTTGAAAAAGCATGATTGCAATTACTCAGCGGTCATGGAACTAATGAAAATGGAAAAAAAGTAGGAGGAAGAAGCTATGAATTACTTACTTATTTTATCAATACTTGGCATTATTGGTGGACTGCTTTGTGCTGTTGCAGATATGCTTCTGGATATGAAGGGAAAAGATAATAAGAAACTAGGTAAGACTACAGGTTTGATTGAAAGCAATTGGATAAAAATGAGGGAATGGCGTTTTGGAGGCTCCATAGTGACTGCGGCAATAGCCGTTCCGTTGTACAGCTGTGGTGTGATATCACTTGCACTACAGATGCGTGAAAGCAATAAGATATTGGCTGGCGCGTTGTTGGCTTGTATATTTGTAGGTGCAATGGGCGGATTCTTTATACATAGCATGATATGTATCATGCCGATAATTTATAAGGATTTAATGGAGAAGGCAGATTTTGAACGTGCAGAGAGTGTCATTAACCGAGTATGGAAGACCATAAAACTACCATTTTTTGTACTATATCTTATTTTAGTGATTGGTACGACAGCTCTTATCGTAATAGCAATTGTTCTAGGTGCTATTGATGTACCTTTGTGGTGCGTTCTTTTGAATCCGGTAGTTTTTCAGCTCGTGGGCTTGCTTCTGCGTGCAATTAAAAGAGACTGGTTTTACGATCTGCCAAGTATCTGTGCTGCAAGCCTGGGACTGGCATCCATCGGAGTGATTGGATTAATTAATCTGATCAAATAAAGAGAACACACACTACAAAGAAAGGAGCCTGTCAGGAAAATGAGTGAAGCCGGAGAAAGAAGATTACTATCGCTTCTGCTGAGAGGAAAAGGAATTTTGAATCCTTGTGAAACAGGCATACTGGATGATAGGGTTCGCTGTGTGCGAGAATATGGAGTGAACTTATACTTCTATACAAAAAATAATCAGACCATAATGATTGACGCCGGATATCTTGAGTATCCACATCTGAAGGATAAGATGAAAGAAATTGAGGTCAAATCAGAAAAAATCCATGATGTCTTGATCACGCATGCAGATCCGGATCATGTAGGTGGAATTGATGACAGAGGAGACGGCTTATTTAAAGCAGCAAATATCTATATCAGTGACATAGAAAACCTTTATCTGGAAGGAAAGGCTACTAGAAGGCTATTACATAGTAAGGCAGTCAGACGTCCAATGATCAGTAACTCAAAGAAAATCGTGCATGATCGAGAAACGCTATACATTGGAGATATCAAAGTACAATGTTTTCTGACTCCCGGACACACAATGGGATTAATGTGTTATTTGATCGATGACGAATACTTATTTTGCGGAGACTGTGTGGCATTGGGGACGGATGGTGGTTATAATTTTATGTGGTTCTTGAATGTAAATTCAAGGGAAAATACGAAATCTGTTAGAAATTTACAGGATCAGGTTACGCAATATCCCATAAAGAGAATCTTTACGCCTCATACGGGAATGGCGGAAAGTCTGGATTTTCTTACAAAGCATGTAGAGGAAAATAGGAGAATACTTTTTACAACAAGCAATTATGATAGAAAGGCACCCTATGATTTATACGCCAAAGAAGAATAGTTACGCCGATGAATATGGCACCAGAGTGGAGGATTTAATCGAATACATATATAATAATTAATATGAAACAATTCATAAAACATATAACCAATACATATAATATATGATATTATATAGGAAAATATATGGATTGGAGATGCGAATATATGAATACAACATTTTTGAAATATGTATTGGAAGTAGAGCGTGTTGGGTCAATTACGCAAGCAGCTCAGAATCTTTATATGGCACAACCGAACTTAAGCAAGGCATTAAAAGATCTCGAAAAAGAGTTAGGATTCCCGATTTTTAAGAGAACCGCAGGTGGAGTTAAGGTGACCGAGGAAGGAGAAGAATTTCTTTATCACGCAAGAAGGATAACAGAACAGTTGAATGCTGTTGATAGAATAACGCAAAGGACTAGTGGACAGAACCTGAAATACAAAATCTCGATTCCAAGAGGAAGTTATATAGCGAATGGTTTTACGGCCTTTGTATCCGAACTGAAATTGGAAAAAGGAATGGAGATTACCATTAATGAAACAAATACGCTTGGAACAATAGCCAATGTAGTTGATCGCGGATATAATGTAGGAATTATTCGCTACCAGATGACGGAAGAAGATTATTTTATGACCTCTCTCCATAATAATCATTTGAACTATGAGATAATATGGGAATTCGAGTATGTCCTTGTTATGTCAAAAGAACATCCATTAGCAAATCAAAAGGATATTTCCCTTGATAATCTCAGAAAATATACGAGAATCACACATGGAGATATTGAGGTTCCTCACGAAAAGAATTTGGTTGGACTAGAAAAAAATAAGGGAATGGAAAAGATTATCTATGTATATGAGCGAGGGAGTCAATTTGATTTATTAGCCAATGTCAACACTACGTATATGTGGGTATCACCAATCCCTCAGAACGTTTTGGATAAGAACCATCTGATTCAACGGGTATGTAAAACACCGAATAACCGATATAAAGATGTGTTAATTTACAGAAAAGATTATCATTTGAATGAATATGATAAACTGTTTCAAAAAAAGCTGTATGAATCAAAGGTGGATGTTTCAGATATGCGGTACAATTAACAAAGAGATGCAGGGAAAGATATATTTTTCCATATGGCATCTCTTTTATTTTATATTTGAGCAATAGTATGGAGTATGGTAATCTGACTTTGCTATTAAGGAGAGTGAAAAATGTTTTTATCTGTAAAAGAAGGACTTGATCAGTATTGTGAGATAAGTGGAACTAAGGTAAATATGTCCACACAACGTATCATAGGTAAGAGTGTTCTTGCGGGTATGTTAATTGCTATGGGAGCAGCTGCCAGCAGTGTGGTAGCTCATTCCATTACGAATGTGGGATTATCGAGATTGGCAGCAGCTGTTGTTTTTCCTGTAGGATTGATGATGGTAATCCTGCTAGGTACAGAATTATTCACAGGAGACTGCATGATTGTAATGGCGATTCCTGAAAGAAAGATTTCATGGAAGGAGTGTATTCGGATCTTAGTCTCTGTGTATTTGGGAAATATGATTGGAGCAACCTTGGTTGCGTTACTAGTATCCATGAGTGGTCAATTAGACTATTCCGAGGGATTATTGGGTGCATACACTATTAAAGTTGCACTTTCGAAATCTACGATGGGAATGGATAAAGCAGTTGTTTCCGGAATCTGCTGCAACATTTTAGTTTGCGCAGCAGTCTTTATGGCTTTTTGTGCAAAAGATATTACGGGAAAACTTCTATCTGCATTCTTCGTCATTATGCTCTTTGTTACAGCTGGTTTCGAACACTGTGTTGCAAATATGTATTATATTGCAGCCGGATTATTTGCAAAGATGGATTCTGTATATGTGATGAAAGCAATGCAGGAGTATGGACTTAGCATGGAGCAATTAAGTAATTTGAATATCTATAATTATCTTTGCTCTAACTTGATATGGGTTACGATTGGTAACATTTTGGGAGGAACAATCTTCTTTGGATTGCCACTCTACTATTTAAATAGAGAAAATGAGAAGAAAACAGAAAAGAAGAAAGTTAAGGAGGTAAGATTAGATGAACAATTTACTGATTTTGTTGCAAGTTCTTCTAGTTGAATTTGCTGGAGTAGGTGTATTCACGTTATTGTATTATTTATTATGGATGATTGCAACGAAGAAAGATGAACCCAAAGAGAAATCTGTTATTCAGAGTTTAAAAGAAAAACATGCCTAAATAAATCAAGTTTGTTTCATAATACTTTTATTGTTTTTTTATAAACACTCGTTCTACTGTAAAAACCCACGTAACTTCAATGCGTGGGTTTTTGCTGCTTTAAAAATGAAAATAATTAATAAAGTACTTGACAATAAACGTCAAGTACTTTATTATATGGTCAAGTACTTGAATAAAAAGATTTTTTTTATGTGCCAAAGAATGTGCAGGAAAGGATAAATCGTGAATAATCGTGAACAAGAGCTTTTAGAATTAATCATTCAGATAGAGATGTTGACTAGGAGAGAGATGATGGGAAGATATCATAATTCCCATTCACGGATGAATTCGAATCGGGGACAGGGACGGATTATGGCGGCATTAAGATTAAAGCCTGAAATCAGTCAAAGGGAGCTGAGCTATTTATTAAATATGAGTAAACAGGGACTTGCAGAATTATTGGGTAAGCTGGAGATGGCCGGCTATATTGACAGAAGTCCATCTATGGAGGATGGACGAGTAATGATGGTTCGGTTAACAGAACAGGGGAAAATGGCAGCGGATGAAATGCAGGAAAAAGAGAGCAAGAGTAAAAGTATTTTTGCATGTTTAGAAGAAGAGGAACAGAATAATCTGAAGTTATATTTGGAAAAAATGATTTCTAACGCACAAGATCAAATACCGGATGGAATGAAACGAAGACATCATCATAGATATGAGAGAAGGTTTGAACGAGATGAATAAGGAAAAAACAAATGCATGTAGTAAAATAAGCGTAATCATCATGTTGGGAAATTTAATGATATCAGTTCTCTACATAGTGACTGGGTGGTTGAGTCATAGCATGGCTGCATTGTCAGAGGGCGTAGACAGTCTTACCGATGCAGGCAGTTCGCTTTTATTGCTTCTTGGATTTAAGATATCAGCCAGAGAGCCGGATTCTCTTCATCCCAATGGACATAAGAGAATGGAATATATAATTGGATTACTGATATCAGAGATTATGTTGGCAGCATCGGTATCTCTGATACGACAATCCATCAGTGATATTCATCATTTAGAGATTTCACAGATATCCATATTAGTCATGGCAGTTTCTTGTATTGCAGCACTGGGAAAATTACTGATAGCATCCTATATCAAGAAACAGAACAACAAATATGAATCTACATCTTTAAAGGTATACTATAAGAATACAGTAGATGATTTGAAAGGAATTGGTCTTGTTGCCATAGCAGCAATTGTCCAACCTTTCACATCAATACCGGTTGATGTCATTGCAGGTATTTTGTTAGCTGTTATCATAGGATTTGATGGATTGAAGAGCTTTTTTGAAAATGTCAGCTTATTATTGGGAGAAGAGAAAGATATGAAGAAGGAGAACCATTCATATGCGGATTAGTGAATCAAGAGCAAAGTATATTCAGGTAATCTATCAGCTATCTTTCGTGAGGGGATATGTACTTGCAGTCGATGTGGCAAATTATCTCAGTTATTCCAAGCCAAGTGTAAGTGTAGCCATGAAAGATTTGCATAAAATGGGAATGATTGAAAATGGACTACATAATGAAATCTGTCTAACAAAGCTGGGGAGGGATTTGGCAGAACAGTTACAAGAGCGATATACCTATTTTTATTTGTTATTAACTGAGTGCGGTATGGATGAGAGGTCGGCGCGTTTGGATGCACAAAAAATGATGTCTGCTATCAGTGAAGAAGGATTTCAAAAACTCTGCCGTCATTCTGTCAATGAACAGGTAATATAATGGTGGCAGACATACCGGTAACAGCTTCTTCTGCCAAATGAAATTCACCGTGGTGAGATTGTATGATTTTCTCAATTAGGTAAAGCCCCATAATATGAGTCTGAGAGTTCTTATGATGAATAAATGCCTGTAGTACTTCATTTGGAATCCCCTTTCCGTTATCGGAGTATTCTATGGTACACAAATTAGAAGAAGAGGATACGTGTATCCAGATATTGCATCCCTCTTCGTTATGACGGATACTGTTACCAATAAGATTTCGAAAAGCACGTGTTAATAATCCGCTATCAGCCTGCAGTGTTAGTGATTCGGCGGAGTCCTCGACAGCTAGTTCTATGGAGAAGGAGTCCGTCAGATTCTGATTATAATAATCGGCAACTACCTGACGAAGTAAACCCGGAAGATGGATAGTTTCCACATGAAGTGGCTGCATCTGGTACTCCAGCTTGGAAGTCATATTCAAATCTTCAATTAATTCTTTAATGGTAATACTCTGCTTCTTAATGATTTCCAATTTCTCATTCTGTTCCGGTGTAAGATTTTGCTCATGAGAAAGTGTATCTGCATAGCCCATAATCATGGAAAGTGGCGTACGGATATCATGAGATACCCCTGCGATCCACTGTGTACGGGCATCGTCTCTCTTGGAAAGAAGAAGCTTTTGCTTCTCTAGTATTTCTGACGTTTGATTGATTTTTCTCTTTAGATCACATAGTAATCCGTTCTCTTTGAGTTGTGTTTTCTCCGCCATGGAAAGGGATTCGATTCCTTCGGCCACTGGTTTTAAGGAACGATAGAAGCGCCATCCGAAAAAAAGACAGAGTATGCTAAGCAGAATAAGATTACATATAGGAAGTGCTATAATCGCACGATTTATACCCAGAAGAGGATAATCTATAGAGAGCTTCCAAATACTGTCTTTTGCATTGCCAAGAATGAGAAGACCTTGTTCGCAGTTCCAGGTCCAGACAGGATAATCATCCAGATACCACTTGCTCATGCTCGCAATATCCTTCAGTGAATAGGTTCTGTTCAATTCTTCCGGGAGGGAATGACTCCAGATAATCTCCCCATCCTCTCCCAGCATCATGGCGAAAGTAAAGTGCTCATCCAGTAGAGCCAGCTTATCATCTTTCAGCATTACCTGACCATTTTCCTGATAAAATCCACTTGTAATCGAGTTCAGAGAAATATAACCGGAATCTCTTGATAAGGTTATGCAATAACCAAACACCAGTAAATTAATTGATAATAATAGGAATGCAATAAAGAAGGCACTTCCTACATAACGATTTACGATTCTAAGTATACTTTTCATCTCATCCTCATCTCCACGTGTTTTCTCACGTAAAATCAAGTCCATTATTTTACCATTTTGTATCCCAATCCGCGAACCGTCACGATATACTGAGGTTTTGATGGATTCTCTTCAATTTTTTCCCGAAGTCTTCTTACGTGCACCATAAGCGTATTCTCGTATCCATAGTAGGAAGCGTCGCCCCACAACGTATCACAGATGGTATCAAAGGTTACGATGTTTCCGCGATTCTCATATAGCTTTCCAAGCAGCAGTAGTTCCTTGGCTGTCAGCTCCTGTATAGATGTTCCATCGGTTACGGTACCGGCATCAAAATCAATTGTTTTATTACCTAGTATAACGGTATGCTCTACTTTTGCCTTTACGGCATGAAGGTAGGTACGTCTTAATATGGATTGTATACGCAATATCAGCTCTTCCGGAAGAAATGGTTTGGTCAGATAATCATCGGCTCCAAGCCCAAGCCCATATAGGCGATCCTGATCCTCATCTCTTGCAGACAAGAACAAAACAGGAACCTGTGAAATGTTTCGAAAATCCTGTAACAGGGAGAATCCATCACCATCGGGAAGACAGATATCAAGAATGACAAAATCAGGATTCAGGGTTTGAAAGTAAAGCTTTGCCTGTTCACAGCTTGCAGCAGACAATACATCCATAAAATCGTGTTTCATAAGAATCGTTTTCACAAGCTTCTGCAGCTCTTCATTGTCATCTACGATCAGAATTTTTGCTTTTTTCATTTCGTCCATGCGAATCCCCTTTTCTACCTATTTCCTGTTTATTAATGGATACTGTCAATTACCTTCCTTCAGTATAATGCATTTGTTTCGATTTTTCATAGTCTGTTGTTGCAAAAGTAAGGAAAAAGTAAGGATGAGTACAGACTCAAGTAAGGAGAAACATTTACAGTAGTTGCAGAAACAAATAAAAATCACCAAATGAAAAGGAGATAACATGCAGTATTTTGTTGAGACAAAGAATCTGACAAAGAAATATGGAAAGAACTACTCGGTAAAGCAGCTGGACCTTAAGGTGCCGGAGAAAAGTATCTATGGTTTTCTGGGGCCAAACGGTGCGGGCAAAAGCACAACTATGAAAATGCTTTTAAATCTAATTAAACCAACAGAAGGAGAGGTCTTTCTTTTTGACCAGCAGATGAATAGCCGAAATCGCATGGGGCTGTTAAAGGAAACCGGATCTCTGATTGAGTCTCCTTCCTATTATGGTCATTTAACAGGAAGAGAGAATCTGGAAATCGTACAAATGCTTAAGGGGGCAGAACCGAGAGAAATTGATGAGGTATTGGAGATTGTCCGAATGGAGAATCAGCAGAATAAGAAGGCTGATCACTATTCTCTTGGAATGAAACAGAGACTTGGAATCGCAATGGCGCTTCTTGGTAAACCACAGCTGTTGCTGCTCGATGAGCCTACCAATGGGCTGGATCCTTCTGGCATTCAGGAAATCCGTGAATTGATTTGTTCCCTTCCGAGTAGATTTGGAATGACAGTATTGATTTCCAGTCATTTGTTGAGTGAGATTGATCAAATGGTTGATCATGTAGGGATTATTGATAAGGGAGAATTGATTTTTCAGGATACCATGGAGCAGCTTCAACAGTACAGTAAAAAAAGCATATTGCTGCATACAGCAGATGATCGAAGAGCCAATGAGCTGTTGAGCCAGCGTAAGCAGCAGGGGGAAATTAGCAAGGAGGGTATTCTTTTACCCATCACGTCGGATGACGAGGTTGCAGCAATGGTTTGCTATTTGGTTCAAGAGAATATTGGAATACTTCGCGTAGAGGAAAGGCATAAGAGCTTGGAAGACATCTTTCTTTCATTAACAGGAAGGAGAATGAGTTTATGAGTGAAAATATAATATTTCTTCGGAAAGTTGAGCAAAAGAAACTTCATAGAAGGAAAACTCTGTTATTACTGGCTGCTATGTTGTCTGTCGAGCTTATATGGATATGGGAAAGCTTTCACGATGTATCAGGAAGATGGGATAATATGGAGTATTATGGAATGATTTATCTCATTCCCCAGTTGATCGTCATTTTCTTCCCTTTGACTTTTGGTATTGTAGCAAGCAGGTTATGCGATATGGAACACCGTGGAAGTAATTTCAAGCTGCTATGTACGGTCGAGAAAAAAAGCAGTATCTATGAGATTAAAGTGCTGAAGGGATTGGAGTATTGTTTGATTTTGACTTTATCTCAGATCATTATCATTCTGTTTATGGGAAAGATTTATCACTATAAGCAGTCCATACCTGTTGATAATCTGGTGTTCTTGGTATTGGAGATCTTTGTAGTAAGTATTTGCACTTTTTTATTACAGCTGCTTCTTAGTTTATTTGTTGAAAATCAGTTGATTCCTTTGGTAATTGGTCTTGTGGGGTCATTTTCGGGGCTTTTTACCATGTATGTCCCTATGCTTCGTCCTTTTACCATATGGGGATATTATGTTCTATTGTCGCCGGTCGGCTTCTGGTGGGATAGTGAAACTCGGGATTACGGGGCAGTAGACGCACCGTGTCAATGGGGAAAATTGTTTGTTTTTGTTATTTTGGCTGTTTTAATGTACGAAGGCGGGAAAATAGCCTTTGAAAAAAAGGAGGCGTAGAAAAATGTGGAATTTATATCAAGTAGAAAACAGGAAGTTTCGACATTGTATTTGGAAAGTTTTTTTCTTTTTGATACCCGTGATTCCCACTGTAATTGGCACGATCAATTATCAAATGAATCTTGAGATTTTAAAATGTGGATGGTTTGATCTATGGACACAGCACACTCTGTTTTATGCTTTTTTCTTCTTCTCACCGATGATTGCAATTGCTGCTTCTTTTTTATGGAGGGTAGAACACAAAGGGAAAAATTGGAACCTTTTTATGACAAGTCCTGTTGACATTGGGAAGTTGTATGCGGCGAAAGGCTTGGTACTGGTAAAAATGGTGGTTGAAATACAGATATGGGTTGGCCTGTTGTTTTTTACATCCGCAAAACTGATTGGCTTGGAAGGAACCATTCCGCCACAGATAATCTGGTGGTTGATTCGTGGTACCTTTGGAGCACTGGTGATAGCAGCAATACAAATGGCGGTATCTATGATGATACAGAACTTCGCAGTCCCGGTCATGGTTGGATTTATGGGGGGAATAAGTGGATTCTTGTTTTCTTCGTATGGATATGGTGTCTATTATCCGTACTCACAATTGATGATGGGAATGAACTCCAATAAAGTTGAGGATGTATTAGAACAAGGAAATACAGTTTTTTTTGGAGTTGTAATCTTCTATGTTATTGTTTTTTTTGCATTGGGTGTTCTATACTTAAAAAAGGCAGATGTGAAAACACAGTAGATTGTTTTATCTATCCAATTCTGGTAGGATAGTATTGGATAGATAAGAGAGTATGGGCTTCGTCTATGGGGAGGTTGGTATCGATATGTTAATCATGAGAAAAGAGATTCCTTTATGTGACTTTCAAATAAAGACAGGAATTGTAACAGTCATGGAAGGATTACCTCTTGACTTGTTTTTGGAAGAAAAAGATGATATAGACAGCAGAATTAATAATATCAATAATTTTTATCATTGGTGCTCTTCAAGGGTATTAACTCTGGATCGTATACATGCCAAAGCTATATTGAATTCCTGTGCTCTAAGCCAGTTACAGACCGATCAGGATCGAGCGCAGGTTGCATTATCCTATAAGTGTCTATCGCTGCATGATTCCTATTGGGTAAAAATGAATGAAAAGGATCAATGGAAAGACATTAATCTATTCGACCATTCTCTTAATTGTGCAGTTGACATTTCATTACAGGGTAGATTCCTTACTTTACAGAATTCCATGTTGATTGCCTCTGATTGTTCCACAGATGGAATAGCTCCGAAAGCATGGATAAGAGAAGGAGAGGATATTTACTTGCTGAAGGGTAATTTACCAGGCTCACAATCAGTTATCAAAGAGGTAGAAGCAAGTGAAATTTTGAAGAAATTAGGTTTTGATCCATTGACATATGAGTACTATTCTTATCAAAATGAACAGGTTTCAAAATGTCTTTGCTACACCAATAAAGATATTAGTCAAATATCTTTAGAAGCGTTTGCGTATTCACATTCATTTAAAGATTGTGCTACTGAAAAGGATATCTATGATTTTGATATGATGAATTTATGTGATTATCTTACCGGTAATTCAGATCGACATTGGGGAAATATTAATTTGCTTTATGACGATGCTCATGTTATAAGCTTATCAAAACTAATGGATTTTAATCATTGCTTTGAATCCGAGGAGAACAGCATGTGTCTTCCAATGCAATATGTATATCAAACAAAAAAGACACAATTAGAGACCGCGGTTGAGATTATCAAGAAGTATCATATGGAGATTCCCCAAGTGGATTTGAAATCCTATCGGTATGGTGACTTTGTAAAACAGAGATTAAATACATTGCTCAAAACGAAAACCAACTAAAACGCTTGTCTTACAATAAACCTGTTGACAAATGTCGATTTAGGATGCAATATATCTAAAAGAGATATCTACCAGTTATAACATACAGATATAAAGGAGATAGAATGAGTACAAATAAAAAAACAAGATATCTGATATTGGGACTGTTAAGTGAATCACCACTTACTGGATATGAGATTAAGAAAATTGTAGATATGCGATTTACTTATTTTTGGAGTGAGAGCTATGGTCAGATTTATCCGGAATTAAGCAAAATGGCAGAAGAGGGTGTTATTAATAAGATTGACAATCCAGAAAGTAACAGAGGGAGGAATAGTTATAAATACGAGATCACTCCCAAGGGAATCGAACAGTTGAAGGAATGGCTGGAACGTCCGGTTGAAAAAGAAGTGATTCGATATGAGCTGTTGTTGAAGCTCTATTTCTCCAGTATAGGCTCTACAGACACAGTCATGGAGCAAATCAGAGAGTTTCAGATGACGCATAAAAAACAACAGCATTTGTTTGAACTGTTTCAAAAGGATATCGAGGAACATTATGACATTCATGACAATCATTCGGAAGTACTTATGGTTCTGATGTTTGGACAAAAGGTCTGGGCTGCTTATGACGAGTGGTGTGAGGAAGTACTGAAATTATTGCAAAAGAGAAAGGATAGAAAGGGTGATTTGAATGAAACGACAAATTGACGTAATCTGCTTTTCCGGTACGGGAAATACGAAGAGAATGACAGACATCGTTATGGATGTTTTAGAGAAAAATGATTTTTCCATTCATTTTGTGTCGGAAAGAAATTCTTATGTACATGAGAAGGGAAGAGAGGTTTTATTAGCATTTCCTATTAACTCTCAGTCAGTTTCTCCATATATCTGGAAGTATATGAAAGCACTGCCGGATGGAATGGGAGATAAGATTCATGTTATGGTTACCCTAAATCAGTCGCAGGCAATTCTCACATCATTGAAAAAAGTGTTGGTGAAAAAGAACTACTTACCACAGGGAGTGGTGGAAATCAGCATGCCAAATAACCTGCTGATTGGTCAGGAGGATATTACCTATCAACGCTTGGAAGAAGCAAAAATTCAGGCTGAAAGCTTTGCAAATGATATCCTACATAATACGGATTCGTGGAAAGAAAAGAAAAAAGGTTCCGCATTTGTTTCGTTTTTATCCAGAGATACGGTTCTGCCATGGATAACCATGCGAATGTTTAATAAGCTGGAAACAGACGAAAGCAAATGTAAGAAGTGTGGCCTATGTGTGAGGGAATGCCCGGTACAGAACATCAGTATGAAAGATTTTCCGGTTCATAAGAATCAGTGCCAGTTTTGCATGCACTGTGGAGCCGTATGTCAAAACGGAGCAGTGAGGTTCAAAGGGAAATCGCAATACAAGATTCGTACAGTAGAACAAAGTGAAAAAGAAGCAGAAAAAGTTGGAGAGAACGAATATGTTTCAGATAAAGAACTATAGACTAGGAATTGACAGCAAAGGAATTCTGTTGTTTGTAATTATTATGATTCCCAACATTGTCTGGTTCATGATACCGGCGCCTGTTGATCCGCTCAGGAAGGAATCAATTACTCCCTCCCTTGATCTAGTGGCTCAGGTCTTTCAAGTATGCATGGTGAGCGCACTTGGTTTCCTTAAGAATAAAGAGAACAGGAAGGATATAAAGGGAAGAACAGGACTTTCCATACTGATATGTTTGATACTTTATTATCTGGGCTGGATACTTTATTATACAGGTATCGTAAATTCCATCCTACATCTTGATTTATGCATTGCGCCATGTATGGCTTTTATTTTTTTTGCTTATCGAAGAAGAAATATGGTGGCGCTGTTTTCAGCTATTGGATTTACCATTTGTCATGTCATCTTTGTGTGTGTAAATTTCTTATAGTATGACACCCAACAACAGGAAGAAGCAGCAATTTACAAAGTGAATTAGCGAAATGGAGGAAGCATATGAAGCATATCGTATATTTTTACTCGGGTACCGGTAACTCACTGGCGGTGGCGAAAGAACTGGAAAAGACAGGAGCAGAAGTTCGTTCCATAGCTTATGAGTATCAAAAGATGTTGAAAGAAGAGAAGAAAAGTATTACCTGTGAGGCGTACAAAATAGGCTTTGTGTTACCAACCTATTTTCTGGGACTGACCAGAATCGTACATGATTTCATGAAAGCAGTTGAGATAAAAAATGCAGGTTATATTTATGTAGTGGCAACAATGGGATGGAGTATTCGTGGTGGTATCAGCCGGATTTTTTATACTTGACAAGTGAGCACTTGCTTACTATAATGAATAACAAAAGGTAAGCGACTGCTCACCAAGAAAAAAGAAGGGAGTATCCATGACTACCAGAGAAAGAATTATCTATGAATCCTTAAAGCTGTTTTCTATTCACGGATTTGATGCAGTATCTACAAGAATGATAGCAAGAGCGTCCGAGGTTTCCGATACCGCAATGTATAAGCATTTTAAAGGAAAACAGGAAATCTTTGATACTATCATAGATATATGCAAGAAACGATTTCAAAAGGAAACGGAAAAACTGGATATTCACCACATATGCTGGAAGGATGTGGAGGACATTTGTCTCGACCTGTTCCGATTTCAGACACAGGATGAATGGATTGTCATGTTTCGGAGAGTTTTGGTCATCGAACAGTTCAAGAATCCAGAGATGGGTAAGCTATACAAATCCTTTTTTATCGATTTGGCAGTAGATTGTCAGACCACGATTTTTACTGAGCTTATCGAGCAGGGCTATCTGCGGAAAAAGAATCCACGTGTTTTGGCCATGGAGCTATATGCCCCATTTTTTATGTATCATACGATTCCTGGAAATTCCGAGCATCTATTGGAGGAGTTAAGAGAACATGTGACATATTTTCGGGAAACATATCGAACAGAGCTCTGTGACGGAATTGAGGTAGGATTACCGGAAAACAATAAATAAATATGACAAAGGATGCGCGAAAGGATGCGCGGGAAAGGAAAACACTATGGAAATGACAGCATTATTGAACAAGAAAACAGTACGTAAGAATAAGGGTATGAAGAAAGCACAGCGTGCCGCAAAAAAGAGATATGGAAGAGTACGCATGGAGGCTCCCAAAATGAAACTCAATAAAGTAGTTCAGCTTGAGAGTGCCGCGCCGGTATCCTTTTGCAACGGGAGTAATGACAATAACAGATTAAAACCTGCAGCAATAGCAGCAATAACAGAAGAAACGTTACTAAGTGGAATAAGGGAAGCCGGACTTCAAGGTATGAGTGGCGGTGGATTTCCGATAGCAGATAAGCTTCAGACTTTCATAGAATCGAATCACTCCGATCGAGTTCTGATTGTTAATGCTGTAGAATGTGAACCCAGTCTTTTACATGATGAATGGATTCTCTCCCATAAGTTGGAGGAGGTAAGAGATGGTATTCGGTTAATAACATCTGCGCTATCTATTAATCAGACATATTTGGCAGGCAAAATTGATGATGTTGCTTCTGACAGTACATATACTTATGTCAAGGTCCCAAACCGTTATCCAATGGGACAGGAGATGGTATTGATAAAGGCTGTGTTGGGAAAGGCACTTTCTTCGAATGAAATACCAGCCCAAAAGGGAATTCTGGTTATGAATGTTCAATCCCTCTTACAGATTTCTATGTTATTTGGAACACCTGCACAGCAAAGAAGTCGCTATCTGACTGCTTCTAATCTGACCAATGGAACAGCTAGAATTGTAGAGGCTCCTATGGGTATGAAGGTGTCCGAACTGGCTAAGGAACTATTTCCGGGAAAGACAGACCTTTATACCGGCGGGGGTGCACTTCTTGCACATAAGCTTGAGGAAGATGAGGTAGTCGATGCGACTACGGGATTCATTGGATGCGGAGTAGGATTTCAATACGAATCCAATTCAAAATGCAAAGGATGTGGAGGATGTTCCAAGAATTGTCCGATGGGAGTAGATGTTCGTGGTATTATCCGTGCGAAAGAAAAGGGACAAAAGGAAGGATTCGATGCATTTCACCCGGAACGTTGCATTGGATGTGGTACATGCAGTTATATTTGTATGGCGGGGAAGAATTCAATGGAGATTATTGCAGGAATTAATGGGAAATAGTAAGATGTAGTAAAAGAAAAGTAACTGAAAAGAGGGGCAGGGTGCGATGAATCAGGGTGAGGAAGTATGAGAGTATATGGTTTGGTTCTGGCAGCAGGAATGTCAAAACGTATGAAAGAGTTTAAACCATTGATGAGGATTGATGGGAGAACCATGATTGAAACTACAGTCAGTCATATGTTGGAAGCGGGAATTTCCAGTGTGACGGTAGTAGTCGGTTATCGTGGAGAAGAAGTGGAGGCAGTTCTCCGCAGTATGGAAGGAGATGGAAGAGAGCTTCAGATTGTCTTTAATCCGGATTATGAAACGACACAAATGCTCGATTCCATTCAGATAGGTCTGGCAGCAATGGGAGAATGTGATGGCTATTTTTTGACTCCGGGGGATATGCCGGCTATTTCGAGTGATACATATAGAAAAATGATAACCTTAGCAGAGAAGTCAGCTGCCAAGGTTATTTTTCCTGTTCTTGAGGGACACCGCAAACATCCGCCATTCATAAGGAGTGAATGTACAAAAAGGGTCTTGGAATTTCAAGGTGAGGGCATCAGAGAGCTTTGGAAGGAATACGAGGGGGAGACGCTTGAGGTTCCGGTTGAAGATCAGGGATGCAGCATGGATGCTGATTACCAGAATGAGTTCCAAAGAATCTGTGATTATATCAAAGGTGCGAGATAACGGGCACCCACATTTTAAATGCTGTTGGTAATCCTCCTTTTTGGAACCAGTCTTCTGAAAAAATGTGCTCCTCGTAAAAAACACCTTTTTTCATATCAAACTCATATCCATCCGTGTTTTGAACGAATTCCATAAAAGCATCGGATGCTTTCATCATGCTTAAGGCCATGTCCAGATTCCCGTCATTGTCAAATTGATTAAGGGCAACATCATTGACCAGATATATTCCTTCTGGAGCATCGACCACCGGCATACCATGAAAAGTCTCTGCATGACCTTCTTCACCAATAAGGAGCATCATCGCCTGATAAGGGTGTTTAACATGTTCGCTGGCATCTTTGTGAGGTTCTCCGTCTGGGTGGTGTCCTTTGGGCGCTAACCCTACGTAACGTCTGGCAGTTCTGTCCGGTATGTTCTCTTTACACCACTTTGACATTTGTCCCCATGCGCGTTCTTCGGCATCGTAACAGTCCACCTCAAAGCATATTGCTTTTTCTCCCCGATGTTCTTCAACCTTAATGATTGCTTTGTTATTCATTTTCATTTCTCCTTTACTTATCTCGATTTCGATTTTGATTGGGGGAAAGAATTCTATTGTTTTGTCCTCACGCACCAGACTTGGTGTCTTTCCATATAAATTCTTAAAGGCTCTGGAAAATGCTGCGGCTGATTCATAACCATATTTGAGTGAGATATCAATGATTTTCTCATCTGTGTTAATCAAGTCTTGCGCCGCCAGGTTTAGTCTAAGCTTTCGGATGTACTCACCAATTGAGGTATCTGCGATAAATAGAAACATCTTTTGAAAACTGGATTTTGACATACAGGCAATTTTACTGATTTTGTCTAAATCAATTTCCTTGTCTATATTCTCATTTATATATGCCAAAGCTTCGTTCATATTGGAAATGTAATTCATTCTTTCGCTCCTTCTATCCCAAGTATAAAGGATTTTATATTAGATTCTATGCAGTACTTGCATTTTGCTGCAAAGGACGATGAAAAGAGATTCTACTTACAGTACTGTTATTATAACGCAAGATGAAGAACACCAAAAGATGTTGCTTATTTTTTTGCAATGCGTTATGCTTGATAAAGAATAACGGTATTATTAACAGGGCTACTTATCAGGAGGAACGAAGATTATGAAACAGCGGATCAAGCTTTTACTGTTATCGGATGAAGGGGAGCATTTTTGCGGTATTGGAGTCTCAGAGCTGCTTCATCATGTAGAACAGACGGGATCCTTGAATCAAGCCTCAAAGAAGATGCAGATGTCTTACAATAAAGCATGCCGTATGGTTAACAAAATAGAGAGAGTAATGGGATTTCGTTTTATAGAACGCACCAGTGGTGGAAAGAATGGTGGCGGTTCTGTTTTGACAGCAGAGGGAAAAGATTTTTTGCTGAAGTATGATACTTATTACAGGAAAATGCAGGAACTAAGTGAGGAAATCTTTCAGCAGACATTTCGATTGTGAGGGATGATTCTTTTACACGAGGGATTGGAGATTATGATGAAGATAATGAAAACAGTGGACGCTGTAGGAAGCGTACTATGTCAGGATATTACACAGATTATTAAGGGAGTTACCAAGGATGCCATCTTTCGTAAGGGACATATTGTCACCGAGGAAGATATTCCGGTTCTGCTTTCTGTTGGAAAGGAGAATCTTTATGTATGGGAAAGGCAGGAAGGTATGCTTCATGAAAATGATGCTGCAGAGATTCTTAGACAGATCTGTCAGGGAGCAAATATGCATCCTTCTAAGGTAAAGGAAGGAAAGATTGAGCTTCTTGCTGATTGTGATGGACTATTGAAAATTGATGTATCTGCTATGAATCGGGTAAATGCATTGGGTGAAATGATGATTGCAAGCAGACATGGTAATTTCCCGGTAAAAAAAGGAGATAGAATTGCCGGTACAAGGATTATTCCATTGGTTATTGAACAGGATAAAATGAATCGTGCCAGAGAGGTCGCCGGCACATCGCCTGTTTTTAACATTCTTCCATTTAAGAAGAAAAGGGCGGCGATTGTGACTACAGGAAGTGAGATTTATAAAGGATTGATTCAAGATACCTTTACCCCGGTCGTCATTGAGAAATTACAGGAGTATGATGTGGAAATAATGGGAACATCAAAGTGCAATGATGAT
>CAYZUC010000002.1:0-40401 GCA_964481705.1 uncultured Lachnospiraceae bacterium | reverse complement strand
GAGATGGTCACGGGTGCTATACAGGAGTGGATTTCGAAAGGTGCTCAGATGATTATCTGTACCGGTGGTATGAGTGTGGATCCGGATGACAGAACCCCTCTTTCTATCCGAAATGCATCGACCGAGATTATTACATATGGAGCACCGGTACTTCCGGGAGCGATGTTTATGCTGGCTTATTATGAGGATATCCCGATCATGGGGCTTCCTGGTTGTGTTATGTATGCGAAAAGAACAATTTTTGACCTTGCGCTGCCAAGACTTTTGGCAGGAGAACGTCTTGTTAAAGATGATTTTGCTACTTTGGGTCAGGGGGGACTATGTCTATCATGTTCCCAATGCACCTTTCCCAATTGTGGATTCGGAAAGGGAGGAAACTGATGGGAGAGTGGAATCATTTTGATGACAACGGCAACGCCGTCATGGTGGATGTATCGGATAAAAGGGAAACCAGACGGATTGCAGTAGCAGAGGGGACGATAACGGTCAATCAAGAAGTATTTGATGCGATTGTAGGTCGTACCGTGAAGAAAGGTGATGTGCTTACGGTGGCTCAGGTTGCAGGAATCATGGGTACGAAGAGGACTTCGGAGCTTATTCCGATGTGCCATGTACTGAATCTGTCCAATGCAAAAGTTACCTTTGAGCTTTTTCCGGATCAACTGCAGATAAAAGCGGTGTGTCAGGTAAAGACGGAAGGCAGGACCGGAGTTGAGATGGAGGCTTTGACTGGTGTATCGGTTGCATTATTGACCATCTACGATATGTGTAAAGCAATTGACAAGTCCATGGAACTGGGGGAAATACATCTTTGCAGTAAAAGCGGAGGAAAGAGCGGAGATTTCGTGCGTATAGAGTAAGAAACGAACTCGGGAATGGAGGAAAAATGGAGGATTTATTCCATAGAGAAATAGACTATCTTAGGATTTCGGTTACAGACAGATGCAATTTTCGCTGTTCCTACTGTATGCCCAGTGGGGAGTTTGCGCATCTGTCACATAAAGACATTCTGAGCTACGAAGAGATTGTGAGGTTATGTACATTATTTGCAGGACTTGGGATTAAAAAGGTGAAGCTCACTGGCGGAGAACCCCTGATGAGAAAGGACTTTCCTCTTCTGGTAGAAAAGATACATAAAATAAAGGGAATCAATCAGGTTACCATGACATCAAATGGGGCTGTTTTAGAGGATTACCTGGAAGAATTAAAAATAGCAGGCTTGGATGGAGTTAATATTAGTCTGGATACTCTGGACCGAGTGCAGTTCAAGGAAGTAACAGGAACCGATGATCTTCCAAGGGTATTATCATCCATTCAAAAAGCGCTGGAGGTCGGAATCACTTCCGTGAAGATTAATTGTGTACCAATGCGTGGAATAAATGAGGATGAACTGGTTAGACTTGCGGCCTATGCAAAATCATCACCGGTCGAGGTGCGCTTTATTGAGATGATGCCGATTGGAAAAGGAAAAGATTTTCATGGATTAAAGGAAGACGAAATCATTCATCTATTAGAGGATTCCTATGGAAGCATGCAGCCGGTAGAGAAGAGACTGGGAAATGGCCCCGCCAGATATTACAAACCAGAAGGATTTGTTGGGCATATCGGATTGATCAGTGCCTTGTCCCATAAGTTTTGCAAGCAATGCAATCGAATCCGTCTTACCTCAGATGGCATCTTAAAAACCTGTTTACAATACCAAGGGTATACGAATTTGAAGAAGCTGTTGAGGGATGGTGTGAAGGATGAGGAATTGATACGTATCATCCGTCAGAATGTTTTGGATAAACCGGAGTGCCATCAGTTTCAAAAGGAAGGTACAACACCATCACAAACCATACAGGAAAAAGAAGTGATGGAAGGACGAGTTATGACCAGTATAGGTGGCTAGAGGGGAGAGGATACATATGAGTGATCGAAGCAAGGGACGTGTGATAGCGATTTGTACGAGTGTTCAAAGAGGAACTCAAAAAAAAGAGGTTCCCCATGCGGTCTTTTTGAAAGATTTTGGAATTGAAGGAGATGCACATGGTGGAAACTGGCATCGTCAGGTCAGCCTTCTGTCCTATGAAAAAATTGAGGAATTTAACACCAGAGGAGCGAATGTCCTGCCGGGGGCTTTCGGAGAAAATCTGGTGGTACAAGGATTTGATTTTCAGAAGATACCGATTGGTACAAGATTTCAATGCGGAGAAGTTATTCTGGAATTAACACAGCATGGAAAAGAGTGTCACAGTCACTGTGAGATATATAAGAGAATGGGTGAATGCATCATGCCCACACAGGGGACTTTTGCAGAGGTTTTACACGCAGGAACCATAGCAAAAGGCGATGCTATGATTCAGCTTGAGGAGCGTGATGAACGTTATACGGCAGCAGTTGTTACTTTAAGTGATTCGGGTGCGGCAGGTAACAGGGAAGATAAAAGTGGGCCGATCATTGCAGAAGAATTGGAGAAGAATGGTTATCGTGTGGTAGAGAGGGTTCTGCTGCCGGATCGACAGAGAAGCATTGAGCAACAGTTGATCCGTCTGGCGGACAGTCGTGAGGTCAATCTCATTATAACCACGGGGGGAACCGGCTTTTCACCTACTGACTGTACACCGGAGGCCACTATGGCAGTTGCAGAAAGAAACGCCCCTGGAATAGCAGAGGCAATCAGAGCTTATAGTATGAGTATTACAAAAAGGGCGATGCTTAGTCGTGAAGTATCGGTCATTCGTGGCAGAACGCTGATTATTAATCTGCCGGGAAGTCCCAAAGCAGTAACAGAAAGTATGGAGTGTTTTCTGGATCAGCTCCCTCATGGTCTCGCCATCCTGAATGGAAAAGCAGGAAATTGTGCGAGAACATTGGAAGATAAAAAATAAAATCAAGTAAGGAGAAATGATTAATGAGAAGAAAGTTATTAACAAGTATTATGGCTACCATGATGGTAGTCACTCTCGTGGGATGTGGAAGCAGTGCATCTACAAACGTCGAGGAAGTGACAGTGGCGGCTTCCGCAGCAGAAAACACAACAGTGGCTGCAACAGAGGAGGCTGTGACAGAGGAAAACGCGACAGAGGTTGCTTCTGAAGAAGCTACGGAAACGCTTACCTCAGATGCTGAGGTTCTGGACAAAACAGAGATTACAGTTTTTGCAGCCAAGAGTTTGAATACCGTTATGGGTGAGTTGATTAAGAAATACAACGAGACACAGCCGAATGTAACAGTGACTGGCAGCTACGACAGCTCCGGAACACTCATGACGCAAATCGAAGAGGGTGCAGCCTGCGATGTGTTCTTTTCAGCTGCCCAGAAGCAAATGGATAAGCTTCAGAATGAGGACAAGCTGGTCGTAGATGGAACGAGACATAATGTGGTAAATAATCAGGTATGTGTTGTTACACAGACGGACAGTAAGACAAAAGTTACCGGCCTTTCTAATCTGGGCGATGCAGCAAGCTTAGCTTTGGCAGATGGAAGTGTCCCGGTTGGAAATTACACCAGAAAAGCACTGATAGCGTCGGGTATGCTTGAGAAGGTAGAGGATTCTTCTACGATTACGACGAAACAGATTTCCGAGGCATTAGGAGGAGTAGAAATTAACGAGTGTGCAAATGTTGGTGCTGTTACAGCAGCAATCAGCGAAGGAGCCAATGAGGTAGGTACTGTTTATAAATCCGATACGTATGGTTTTGAAGATAAAATTAAAATTCTGGAAATGGTAGACTATAGCTTATCAGGAGATGTTATCTATCCGGTAGCACAGATTGTCAATCCGGAAGCAGATGAACTACAGCAGAAGGCATCTTTGGATTTTGTTGATTTTCTGGTTTCTGACGAGGCAAAAGAGATATTTGATACCTACTATTTTGATACGAATGTGACAGATTAAATCGCACGAAAAGAATCTTTTCACACGGCAAATTTATGCTTGCGTCCAAAGCCTGCGGCGTATTAGCCAGAAAGGGATTAGTATGTTTGATGTTATGCAATTTGTGAAATCTTTGGATTGGAGTCCCTTATGGATTTCTATAAAAACCGGAGTTGTAGCGACTATCTTTTCCTTTTTTCTTGGCTTATTTGCAGCCCGTAAGGTGATAAAAGCGGGAAAGAAGACGAAGGCGATTGTGGACGGCATCCTTACCTTGCCTATGGTTTTGCCACCCACAGTAGCGGGATTCCTTCTCCTTTTGCTATTTAGTACCAGACGACCGATGGGACGATTCCTGTATGAGAGCTTTGATGTAAAGGTGGTACAGACTTGGCTGGGATGTATTTTAGCCGCTGTTGTGATTTCCTTTCCATTGATGTATCGAAATGCCAGAGCTGCTTTTGAACAGATAGACGTGAATTTAATCTATGCTGCAAGAACGCTGGGAATGTCTGAGATTACGATATTCTGGAAGGTAGTCATCCCGGCAGCAGGACCGGGGGTCGTAGCCGGTACGATTCTTACATTTGCCCGCGCCTTGGGGGAATATGGCGCAACCTCTATGCTGGCAGGAAATATTCCCGGGAAAACAAGTACGATTTCTCAGAAGATAGCAATGGTCATCCAAGACGGTAATTATGCAGTTGCAGGTTTCTGGGTTTTGATTATTCTGTGTATCGCAGCAGCAATCATTGTCGCTATGAATCTAATCGCCGGACGTCATATGAAGAATGTAAAGCGCTGGTAGTGCAAATCAAGAAATGATTATGGGGAAAGAATATGTCAATAAAGGTTAATTTGGAAAAACAATTGGATCATTTCAAGCTTCAGGTGTCCTTTCAAAGTGAGAGCCGCAGGATTGGTATCCTTGGTGCATCCGGTTGTGGAAAGAGCATGACCCTGAGAAGCATTGCCGGTGTTTGGCAGGTGGATGAGGGCTTTGTTTGTGTGGACGATAGAATTCTGTATGATTCTCGAAAGGATTCACCTACAAAAGTCAATCAGAAACCTCAGAAACGAAACATCGGTTATCTGTTTCAAAACTATGCGCTTTTTCCTTCCATGACGGTGGAGCAAAACATACGGATTGGTCTTCGTGGCAAAAAAAAGGAAAACGAGGAACGTACTGCCGATATGATTCGGAAATTCCGGCTTCAGGGTCTGGAAAAGAGACTTCCTGCGGAATTGTCAGGAGGACAACAACAGCGTACGGCATTGGCCAGAATTATGGCTTATCAGCCGGATGTTATTCTTCTGGATGAACCATTCTCGGCACTGGATGCCTATCTGAGTGATCAATTACAGCAGGAAATGCTGGAAATGCTTGAGGATTATGATGGAACCGTCCTCCTTGTATCGCATAATCGTGATGAAATCTATCGATTCTGTGAAGAGCTTCTAATTATGGAAGAGGGCAAGATGATCTGCCACGGAAAAACAAGGGAGGTCTTTGCAAATCCAGAATTAAAATCGGTAGCAAAGCTTACCGGATGTAAGAATATTGCGCAGATTACAGTAATAGATTCTACACATTTTCAGATTCCGGATTGGGATTGCACGATTTATGTAAACCAAAACAACAAAAAGGACATACCGAATGATGCGACTGCTATTGGCTATCGCGCTCATGAATTTGTACCTATCTGGGGTGAAGAACAGAAGAATTGTATTTCCTTTCAACTGAAAAGCATGTCAGAATTGCCGTTTGAAAGAAAGTATTTTCTTGCGGGTAAGAATGGAGCTGAAATATGTTGGTTTCTCCAGAAGAGCAGATGGAGTGAACTTGATGAAAAGGGGGTACCAGACTATCTTCAGATGAATCCGGATGAAGTTTTATTTTTACGATAAGATATCTTAGATTCTGTTGTTCTTGTTTTATCTTTTTCACATCTTTTTGAATCCTGTCAATTAATTTAGTCTCTCCTTTACATATTGTGTATTTTGATGATAAAATAATTCTAAATAGACAGACGAATTATGCATATTTTCTAAAACTCAATTTCGATCATTGTTGCATTAGCAGGAAGGGAGAATCCAATCGATGTATGAGTTAACAATAAACGGAGAACGTATTTCAGTAACGGAAGATAAAACTCTTTTATCCTTATTACGAGATGATTTGCAGATTACTTCTGCAAAGGATGGCTGCAGTGAAGGAGCCTGTGGTACCTGTACGGTTTTGATCGACGGCAGGGCAACAAAAGCATGTGTACAGAGAGTCTCCAAGCTGGAGGGAAAGGAGATTGTAACCGTAGAAGGCTTCGATGAGAAGGAAAGAGCAGTTTACGAATACTGCTTTGCAGCAGCCGGAGCTGTACAGTGTGGCTTTTGTATACCGGGAATGGTGATATGTGCTAAGGGACTGATTGACAGTAATCCCGACCCAACCATAGAAGATGTTAAGAAAGCTATTCGTGGCAATATCTGCAGATGCACCGGATATAAAAAGATAGAGGAAGCAATCTTGATGGCGGCTGCCTTTTTTCGTGAAGGAACGGAAATTCCAGCACAATCCGAGGAATTACATATGAATCAGAGATTTGGACGCCCGGACGCGGCAAAAAAGGTGAACGGGACAGGAAAGTATACGGATGATCTTGTATTTCCGGAGATGCTGTATGCAAAGGGAGTTCGGTCGAAGTATCCAAGAGCTGTAATTAATAGAATTGACATTTCCAAGGCGTTAGCGCATCCGGACTGTGTAAAAATTCTATTGGCGAAGGATGTTCCTAATAATATTACGGGACATATGAAGAAGGACTGGGATGTCATGATTCCCGAGGGCGGAACGACAAGATATGTTGGGGATTGTTTGGCACTGGTAGCTACCGGTCACAAGGAAACCCTGCAGGAGGTAGTAGACCTGGTAGAGATTGATTACACGGAGCTGACTCCTGTTACTTCTCCACAGGATGCATTGAAACCGGATGCGCCATTGATTCATGAAGATGGAAATATCATGAGTAAATCTTCCTTGGTTCGTGGAGATGTAAAAGGAGCACTTGCAGAAGCAAAATATGTGGTAACAAGAAAATACCATACCCCTTTTCAAGAGCATGCATTTATGGAACCGGAATGTGCAGTGGCTCTCCCGGATGGAGAGGGTGGAATCCTGCTCTACACAGGCTCACAGTCTGTATACGATGAACAAAGAGAAGTAGCTGAGATGCTGAATATCCCATTGGAGAAGGTACATAGTCACTCCATGTTAGTCGGTGGCGGATTTGGTGGGAAAGAGGATATGAGCGTACAGCACCATGCTGCTTTGATGGCATGGTATACAGGCAAACCGGTCAAAGTGAAATTTACGAGACAAGAGAGTCTGGCTTATCATACAAAACGTCATCCAATGGACATGGAATTTACAACTGCCTGTGACGAAAATGGTATATTGACAGCAATGAAAGCAGTGATTATCGCCGACACAGGTGCGTATGCCTCTCTTGGAGGTCCGGTTTTGGATCGTGCCTGTACCCATGCTGCAGGACCATATAACTATCAGAATGTAGATATTCTTGGACTTTCCGTCTATACGAATAATATGGTAGCGGGTGCTTTTCGAGGATTTGGAGCGGCTCAGAGTAATTTCGCCATGGAGCAAAATCTCAATCTCCTTGCAGAAAAGGTAGGAATCTCACCATGGGAGATCCGACATCGCAATGTCATACGTCCGGGACAGACACTTCCAAATGGACAGATAGCAGATGAGAGTACGGGAGCATTAGAGTGTCTTATGGCAGTCAAGGACGTCTACGAATCAAATCCCTATGCAGGAATTGCTTTGGGTTGGAAGAACAGTGGAAAGGGAGTTGGTATCATTGACAGTGGCAGATGTAAGCTGTTGATTCAGGACGGAAAAGTACATGTCCTGACCTCTGCCGCCTGTATGGGTCAAGGGATAGCAATTGTTTGTCAGACGATTCTTTGTCATGAGACAGGAATTTCTCCGAAGCTTGTAATACACGAAGATCCGGATACCAGGATAACGCCGGATGCGGGAACCAGCACCGCATCCCGTCAAACGGTACTGACCGGAGAAGCGACACGAATTGCAGCTGCACAGCTAAAAGCAGATCTGGATACCGGAAAGACATTACAGGAACTGGAGGGCAAAGATTATTTCGGAGAGTATGATCCGATGACCGATGGATTAAGCTCCACGAAGGAGTTTCCGGTTCGTCATGTGAGCTACAGCTATGGCGTACAGGTCGTACTTCCGGATACAAACGGTAAAATTGAGAAGATTGTTTCCGCATATGATGTAGGAACACCGGTCAATATCCAGTCTCTGGAGGGTCAGATCGAAGGTGGAATGGTTATGGGATTAGGCTATGCCATGACGGAGGATTTTAAATGTGTGGACGGATATTGTAAATCTAAGCTGGGCACCTTGGGACTTTTACGTGCCACCGATGTGCCGGAGCTCGAGGTTCGGCTCGTTCAAGGACCAGGAAAGATCCCGCTCGCTTTTGGAGCAAAGGGGTGTGGAGAACTCTGCATGATACCGACAGGCGCTGCTTGTGCACATGCTTATTACCGAATGGATGGTGTCTTACGAACATCCATGCCACTTCAGAATACATTTTATAAAAAGCAGATATAAGTAAATACAGGATTGTTTAAAAGAGTTCCGAACGATAAGCAATAGAGAGGTGAATGGAATGGATAAAATCAGTACTTCGGCTGTAAAAAAGGACCACAAATCGAAGATTACCGGTGATGCAAATTATGTATGTGATTATCCTGCGGAAGATTTTTTGTGTGGGAAATTAGTACGTTCCACAAAGGCAAGAGCAAAGCTTCGAAGGGTTGCGATTCCGGATTTGCCGGAAGGCTATTACTATGTGAATCGTGAAGATGTGCCCGGAGATAATAGAGTCAATATCGTAAAGGACGATACTCCGGTCTATGCGAATGAGGAAGTGCAGTATATTGGGGAGCCGATTGGTATGCTCTGCGGACCAGACGAGGAGCAGGTCAGTCAGCTGTTGGCTAAGGTTCAGATTGAATATGAGGAATTGGAGCCGGTGCTCAATCTGCGGACAGCATCGGAGGCCTTCTTCCATTATGAGTATGGCCGTGGTGATATGGAAAAAGCGTTTGCAGAAGCGGATAACATTTATGAAGAGGAATTTGAAACCGGATATCAGGATCAGACCTATCTCGAGACACAGTCCATGATTGCCGAACTGATGGACAATGGTAAGGTTTATGTCCATGGTTCCATGCAGTGCCCCTATTATGTAAAAGGAGCAGTGATGCGTGCTATGGGACTGGGACCGGACAAGGTCAGAATCGCCCAGGATGCGACGGGAGGTGGTTTTGGTGGAAAAGAGGCATTCCCCTCTATTCTTGGCTGCCAGGTTGCAGTTGCAGCGAAAAAGACAGGAAAATCGGTTCGATGTGTGTTTGGAAGAAGAGAAGACCTGGAATTTACCTCCAAACGTCATCCATCTCTAAATAGATATAAGGTGGCAGTCAAAGATGGGAAAGTAACAGCGCTGGATGCGAATATTAAGTTTAACGCAGGTGCATATACGACACTCTCTGCGGTGGTACTGCAAAGAGGAATTATCTGTGCCAATGGTGTTTATCATATTCCAAATCTTCATGTGGTCGGAAATGCAGTAAAGACAAACACAACACCATGTGGAGCCTATCGCGGATTTGGTGCACCACAGACCCTGTTCTCCGTGGAGACCATGATGAATCATGTGGCAGCACATCTGGGCGTGAATCCACTGGAATTCAAGGAGTCTCAGCTGGTAAAGCAGGGTGACCTCACCTCTACATCCGGAAAATATCACTTTCCAGTACCGTTACAGGCCATGATTGACGAAGTAGATGCAGCTTGTGATTTTAGAAAAAAATATGCAGAATATGAAAAAGAACAAACCGGTCGTTATCGCAAGGGTATTGGTATTTCCATGCATTTTCATGGAGCAGGATTTACCGGCTCTGCAGAAAGAGACATGATTAAGGCAGTAGCAAAGCTGCATAAGCTTCCGGATGGTTCGGTGGTGGCGTTGGGCTCGAATTCTGATATCGGACAGGGACTTCGTACAACATTATCTAAGATTGTAGCAAATGAGCTGAATATACCGATTGAACGTGTCAGCTATAATTATCCGGATACGGATTTGGTTCCGGATTCCGGACCGACAGTGGCCTCACGAAGCCTGATGACAGTAGGAGAATTGATGAGACGTGCCGCAATTAAGCTACGAGAGGAATGGAAAGAGGGCGAGGAACAATGGGTGGAAGAGAATTATGTACAGCCGGATTTTATGATTCCTTTCAGTCTGGAAGAGTTTAAAGGAGATGCCTATCCGACCTATTCCTGGGGCGTTAATGCGGTAGAGGTAGAATTGGATACTTATACAGGAAGCTCCAAGATTCTTGGTGCATATGGAGATTTTGATGTAGGAACACCTATCGATTACAATATTGTTCTGGGGCAGATGGAAGGTGGATTCCTACAGGGAATCGGTTATGCATCTACCGAGTACATGACCTATGACGATAAGGGCAGGATTCGCAACAATTCTTTTGCGGATTATATTATTCCAACTGCGATGGATGTACCCAATATGCAGATTCAGCTTCACGTAGAGAAATACCCGTTTGGACCCTATGGTGCCAAGGGAGCAGGAGAGCTTCCATTGGATGCGGTAGCAGCGGCATATACGCAGGCAGTAGAACAGGCACTGCACAATGGAAAAAAGGTAAATCATATTCCATTTACAGCAGAAGATACGATAGAAATCTTAGGGGAGGAGTGAGACGATGGCAGGAATCACCTTTATACTAAATAATAAACAGGTAATCTATGAAGGAAAGGCAACCGATCGTCTTCTTGATGTCCTTCGGAGCACTTTTCAATTGACCGGTGTAAAATGTGGCTGCAAGGAAGGAGAATGTGGTTCGTGTTCGGTTCTGATGGACGGAAAACTCGTCAATTCCTGTATGATTGCAATGGGACGCTGCGAAGGATGCTCGATTGTTACAATCGAGGGATTTCGTGAAACACAACGTTTTCAGGTTATTGACAAGGCTTATGCTGCAGTATCAGCCGTACAGTGTGGCTATTGTATTCCGGGAATGGTACTGGCGACAGAGGCATTGCTGTCCAAGATTCCCCATCCAACGGAGGAAGATATTCGGGTGGGAATCTCCGGAAACCTATGCCGATGCACGGGCTATAATGCTATTGTAAAAGCGATTGGGATTGCAGCAGAGGAGGGAAGCGGATTATGGTAAATGGATTTGTTGCGACTTCCCTTGCGGAAGCCTTGGAAAAATACCAGGAGGAAAAGCTGATTCCTTATGGTGGGGGAACCGATCTCATGATTCGTCCCAAAGAGGATGCATCCTACTTATTTTTGTTTCGAGTGCCGGAGATGAGAAAAATTGTACAAGATGATACCTATATCAGAATAGGTGCTTCCTGTACCTTTACCGAGGTTCTGGAATCTGATCTGGTACCGCAGCTTTTAAAGGAAGCCGTATCTGGAATTGCGGCGCCTGCTATCCGTAATGTAGGAACCATGGGGGGAAATATTGGAAACGGCTCGGCTAAGGCAGATACGGTACTAATCGAATTTGTAGCTGATGCCAAGCTGGTTCTTGCATCAGTAAAGGGAACACGTATCGTTGATATTAAGGATTTCTACAAGGGAAGAAAGCAATTGGATCTGGCGGATAATGAACTTATTGTAGAGATTCTTTTTCCAAAGGAAGGGATGGGTAATTACGGTTATCAAAAGGTCGGTGCTCGGAAGGCTCTGGCAATATCTCGTGTATCTTTTGCAGGAATTATTGAGATGGACGGTAACCTTATCAAGCATTTTGCAGTAGCGTTTGGTTCTATTGAGGACGTGGTATGTCGTCATAGAGAACTGGAGAAAATGCTGGAAGGAAAAAGTCTTGCAGAGGCGAAAGCAATCAAAGAGGATTTTCTTACTGCATACGATCAGGCAATTCATCCAATTAAGGGAAGAGTTTCATCGGAATACCGAAAAAAGGTGTGTTTGAATCTGCTGAGGGATTTTCTGCATGAGAAGGGCATATGAGAGTGAGTAACATATGAAAGAAAAAGATTCGATTTTGGGAGCAGATTTCACACATACAGAAACAATCTATGAAAGAGTTCTTGCTGAGTATCAAAGAGAAGGGAAAGACCCGAAGAAGATAAAACCGCACTGGTTCGCGCTACAGCCTAGACTTGTTATCTGTGGCGGAGGACATGTAGCGAAACAAGTAGTAAGAATTGCGAAGATGGTTGATTTTTATGTACAGGTGATTGACGATAGAGAAGAATTTGCCAATCCGATCAGCTTTCCGGAAGCAGATGAGGTGTGTTGTCATGATTATGGGACAATCTCAGATATTTTACCAACAGAGAGAAATGTTTACTATGTTGTTGTGACCAGAGGACATGCGGGAGACCAGATCTGCGTGGAACAGATTTTAAGAAGACCATATGAGTATCTCGGGATGATTGGTAGTAAAGCGAAGGTTGCTAAGACCTATGAAAGTCTGGAGGAGGCTGGATTTGACCCTGATCAGGTACATACGATTCATGCTCCGATAGGACTGCCAATTAAGGCGCAAACGCCGGCTGAAATTGCAGTCAGTATTATGGCAGAGGTGATTTTGCATAAAAACAGCAAGGCAGGGAGTACCATGACTCAGGAATTGAACCGCT
The DNA here is from genome assembly GCA_964481705.1 of uncultured Lachnospiraceae bacterium. Taxonomy (GTDB): domain Bacteria; phylum Bacillota; class Clostridia; order Lachnospirales; family Lachnospiraceae; genus CAYZUC01. The sequence continues at coordinate 27,775 of CAYZUC010000002.1, read as the reverse complement.
CTCAGGAGGGAGGAACTCTCTGTATTATCACAGACAAGACGGGTTCTTCTCCCAGAAGCGTAGGAAGCATGATGCTGGTAAAAAAGGATGGGAGTATTATAGGCAGCATTGGAGGAGGTATTCTTGAACACCAAGTTATTCTTCGTGCACAGAAGGTAACGGAGATTACAGATGAAGCATATGTTTTGTCTGATGCGGAAGGGGCAGAGCTTGGTATGATTTGTGGTGGGACAAATCAAGTGACATTGATTCCGTTACTTGGTTGAGCTAATACATCAAATAAAATAGGGGTAATTACATGAACAAAAAGAACATTCATGAAAATGGGGAAATGAAAGAGAAGGAGCTTCTTGCTCGGGAAAAAGAGAAACAGAAAAAACTGCTGACAGATACAATTTTATCCAATCTGGCAAACGGTGTGACCGCTATTCGGCTGGATGGGGATCAGTGTGAATATCTGTATTCAAATGATCAGTTCTATAAAATCTTGAAATACACACGGGAAGATTTCGCTGCGAAGAAATTAGACATTTACTCTGTTTTTCATCCCGACGACAGAGGTCGGGTTCGGAATGCAGTAGAAAATTTAAAGCCGGAGGATGGTCCGTTAACGATAGAGTATCGTGCTATTTGTGGCGATGCCTCCATTGTTTACATTCGTATGGTTATCTCCGTAATTAAGGGAAATGATGAGGAAGGAGATATTCAGGTAAGTATATTTGAGGATATCACGAATGAAGTGTGCGAGGAAGAGCGACGAAGAGAGTTGATGGATAACCTTCCATGTGGTGCCGGAATTTATGATATCGTAGATCATACACTAACTACAATCTATGTCAACAAAAAGTATAAAGAACTGGTGCAAAGGGATGGAGACAGAATCCTGGAGGCATCGATGGATGTCGTATTACCCGAGGACAAACCTTACGTTGAGAAAATGCTTTCAGATTTGGTTAAGACGGGAAAGGAACAGGAGTATGAGGTACATCTTCTGGTAGGAAAAGACCAGTATAAGCCCTTTTTGATTCATGTTAGTCTACTGAAAACAGGAAAAGAGAGGACGACGGTCAGCGTTACCTATAATCCTATATCGGAAGAGGAAATTACATTTCGTAATATGCTTCCTGTTGCATTGGAGACAATGATGGCAGCATCCAATGACCTATCCTTTATTAAAGACCGGGCACTTACTTATGTTTGCGCATCTCGTGAATTTGCGAGAATGGTCGGTTATGAGAATGAGAAAGAGATTATCGGTAAGACAGATTATGATTTGTTCAGCAGAGAATTGGCAGAAGCATACAGAGCAGATGATCAAAGACTTTTAAAGAGTGGTGAGTCTCTGGTAGATAGTATCGAGCGTATACCGGCACGAAATGGGAAAATCTGTTATTCCAGCACTTCAAAGTATTTACTGAGGGATGACACAGGTAATATTATTGGTATCTATGGTACCGGACGTGATATTACGGAAGACCGGGAAGCATATAAAAGACTACAGATGTTAACCGACACCATACCGGGTGGATTAGTAACGTATGAATTTTCGCCTGAGGGAGCCCGCGTTTTATTTTTATCGGATGGCGTTTATACAATTACAGGTTATTCAAAAGAAGAGTATAATCTCGCAAACCGGGATCCGTTAAGCTTTATCATACAGGAAGACATACCCGAATTACAGAGACAGATTGCAGAAATCATGAAGAATGATACGCCGATCAACGATACCTTTCGCTTACGTAGAAAAGACGGAACTCATCGATGGGTGAATTATCAGGCTATGGTCGCAGAGCGTAATGGAGATCGTTTGATCGTAAATGCCGTCCTTTTTGATGTTAATGAACAAAAAGAGTCGAGTCTAAAGCTGGCAGAGGCGGAACGTCAAAACAGAATGAAGTATGAACATGAGTTGCATCTTCGAAAGGAATTGATTCGGGAGTCTGTCATTTACTATCAGTTGAATCTGACGACCGGTGTGATTGAAGAATACGAGAACAAAGTAAACAAATCACATACAATCATGGTTGGTAAGAATATTGATGACAGTATTCATAGTGAGACCCTGCAATGTACACATCCGGATGATTTAAGCAAGGTTTTTCGGGAAATCTCCCCCACGGCACTCTTGCAGAAATACAAAAAAGGGGAGAATTCAGTTACCTGTGTTTATCGGAGAAAACTTGAGGATGATGAGTATCGCTTTGTGAAAACAAATGCTGTGATAATGACAAAACCAAATACGCAGGAGCTCATTACTCTTTTATACTGTTATGATATTGACCGCGAATGGAAGGACCATATAGCAATTGAGACTCTGCTGGATGAAGATATGGAATCCATTTTTCACATTGATGTAAATAAGGGAATTGCTTATGTTGCCCACATGCGGGACTCTGTCAACTATGTGGGAATTCATGATCACTTTAATTTCAAGGAGGAATGTGAGAAGCTTTGTGAGCGTGTGATTGTAAAAGAAGATCGTGAGATATTCTTGAAATATTATAATATAGAGAATTTGACGGAGTATCTTTCCAAGGAACCGTTTGTCTCTGCAACCTATCGTATCAAAGAGAATAATGGAATTCATAAAAAGCTTATGACGGCTTATTATATGGATAAACAGAAGAGCATCATAGTCGTTACGAGAAGGGATATTACGAAACTGGATGATGAGGAACAGCGACAAAAGGAAGCCTTACAGATTGCAGTGGAACAGGCCGCTCGTGCCAGTAAGGCTAAGAGTGACTTCTTGTCTCATATGAGTCATGATATGCGTACCCCATTAAATGCTGTTCTTGCATATTCCAATCCGGAGCTGATCGATCATGCTACCACCGAGCAGCTGCGAGAATATCTTTATAAGGTGAATTTATCGGGAGACTATCTGCTTGGAATTATTAATGATGTCCTTGATATGTCCAGAATTGAACAAAATAGGATTGTTTTGAATCCAGAACCATATTATTTGTCGGAGTTTGAGGGCACGATACGCAATGTAATAGGCGAATTGAGCAGGGAAAAGGACATTGAATTCGTTATGAAGGTTCCATCAAAACCATACTTGGGGATTGTTGTGGATAAGGTACGACTCAACCAGATTTTTATTAATCTTTTATCAAATGCAGTAAAATTTACCCCTTATGGCGGGAAAGTTGAGTTTTTGGTAGAAGGAAGCCAAAGATTGCCGGGACACAAGGTACTATGTACCTGTATCGTAAGGGACAATGGAATCGGTATGAGCAAAGAGTTTATACCTCATGCATTCGAAAGCTTTAATCAGGAATATCGAAAGGACGTTATGGATAAAAATCAGGGAACCGGCTTGGGACTGCCAATTGTAAAAGAGCTTGTCCGTATGATGTCTGGTACGATTGCACTGGAAAGTGAACTCAACAAAGGAACAACGGTCACGGTGAAGATTCCTTTTGAGCTGACGGATTGCAGAAAAAATCAGGTGGATAAACCTCAATACGATTATCGTATTTTGCAAGGAACACACATTCTTCTTGTAGAAGATAATGATATGAATAGGGATATTGCAAATGCATTGCTGGTAAAAAAAGGATGTATCGTGCATTTTGCAGAAAATGGAGAAGAAGCATGCAGACAATTTGCCGGCTCAGAAAAAGGTTATTATCAAATGATCCTGATGGATATCCGTATGCCAATTATGAACGGATTTGAAGCAACCAGAAGGATTCGCTCCATGGAGCGAGAGGATGCAGATACGGTGCCAATCATAGCCATGACAGCAGATGCATTTGCGGAGGATGTACATGCATCCTTTGCTGCTGGAATGAATGCACATATTGCAAAGCCCATTAATCCGGTGAAATTGTATGATACTTTATGCAGCTACATGACGGATTGATTTGTTACCAAGGAGGGATCCTGTTTGAATACAAAGAGAGTAATTGTTGGATTTGACACAGAAGGAAATCACAGATTAACAGAGGATGTCGTTGCTGATGAGACACGATTACGGTTATACGTTAATGGGACATTGGCACAAGATTTTGAATGCTCACCTATCGACCTGGAGGAGTTGGCACTGGGCTATTTATTCGTCAATGGTATCATAAACGACCGGAGCCAGATTGTAGAGAATAACGGAGTCCAGGTGCGGAAGGGAGGAAGTATCGGGCAGTATGAAATACAGATAGTTATCCAGCCCAATAAAGAACCTAGAGACTGTAAGGAAGTGCCATATCCTGTTGAAAGAGATCCAAGAGGGATGATGCAGTGTGAGGCGACTTTGCTGGAAGCCTCTGAAGCATTTCGCCAAACAGGATGTATACACGCCGCCGGTCTGTTTGAACAGATGACTATGCGATATCTGGGTGAAGATATTAGTCGGTATTATGCTATGTATAAAGTGATAGGTAAGGCATGGAAGGATGGCAGGAAGCTGTCAGACTTTTGTCTGTGTACAACGGGAAGACTTCCTCTCGGGTATATGGAACGTGTCGTACGCGCAGGGATTTCCTGTGTCGTGTCGCGCTCGGCACCTACACATGCTGCTCTTTCTCTTGCGGAACAGTATGGTGTTTTAACGTTTGGCTTTGCTGGTGGCAAACGTATCAATCTTTATCCTACATTAACCGGTTGTGCTATTCTGGCAGGGGGTAAAGCAAAGAGGATGAAAGGAAGGGATAAATCGAAGCTTCCGGTAGAAGGACAAACCATGCGCAAACGTATTATAGAACAGTTACCGGAGGATAAGGCATTATATGTATCATTTAACCGACCAAAAGAAGAAATCACCGAAATAAAGAGGGCATATAAGCTTGTAAGAGATCATGTTGAGGGGATTGGTCCACTTGGAGGTATTTACACCGTCCTGCAGGAAGCAGGAAAGGATGGATGTGTCAAATTGTTGATTACAGCATGTGATACGCCGTGGTATAATACAGTTATTGCAAATACTTTATTACAGGAGGCGGATGCTCAGTCTGATGTGGTAGTAGTCAGAACACGCGATAATCAGGTACATCCCCTTTGTGGGGTATATCGGATTAGCTGCCTGCCGGTAATAGAACAGATGATAAAAGAGGAAAACTATAAACTTCAGCTTCTATTGGACAGAGTTCAGACGAAGTATTTATCCGCAGAGAAGTTTGGACTCGAAGAGAAATGGTTTACCAATGTGAATACCGAAGAAGAGTATGAGAAAATAACAAAAAGATAAGGTAAAACGAATCTTATGATAAAAAATCTTGTTCCATTAGAAGAGGCCGGAAGGCTCATAATAGAAAATGTAGAAATAAAACAGCAAACGGAAACAATCCCGCTGACTCAGGCAGTAGGGCGGGTAATAGCGTTCTCTTACTCTGCCCTGATGGATCAGCCTTTGTTTCGTCGTTCTCCATTAGATGGATATGCGGTGCGAAGTAAGGATATAGCAATATCATCGATAGAGGTTCCCATCTCTTTGGTGGTAAAAGAGATTATCTATGCAGGCGATACACCGAAGCAATGGATTGGTGCCGGAGAGGCAGCAAGAATTATGACGGGAGCTATGATTCCGGAAGGTGCTGACTGTGTAATCAGACAAGAGGATGTAAAAACAGATACCGATCATCGGGTGTGGATCACCACACCGGTTCGGGCACAAGAAAACATCTGCAAACGTGGTGAGGATATTAGGGAGGGTTCGCTGATTATTCAACAGGGCGAAACAATAACCCCTGCACATGGTGCCGTCCTTGCAGGACAAGGTGTGTATCAGGTTGAGGTATATACACGCGTAAAGACAGCCATTTTGACAACCGGTTCGGAACTTCTTTTCGATACCAAGTGTGAGTCTGGCAATTGCCCCTCAGGAAAAATCTACAATACGAATGGACCAATGTTGGCGATGAGACTTTCTCAGCTGGGAATGGAAGCAGAGTATTTCCTTATAGCAGATGATATTCAGTCCATTCAGCAAAAAGTGGAGTCCTTGGCCGAGCAGTATGATACCGTCATTACAACAGGAGGAGTTTCTGTTGGAGATAAGGATTACATGCCGGAAGTTATGAAACGTATGGGAGCAAAAATACTCTTTCATGGAGTTGATATGAAGCCGGGAACCCCAATGTTGACGGCACTTTACCATGGAAAATTGATTTATGCATTATCAGGAAATCCGTTCGCAGCTGCTGTAACTGCAGAGTTATTAGTGATACCTGGATTACAAAGAATGTGTGGTTTACATAATTATTATCCGAGAAGGTCGTGGGCGGTTCTCAAAAATACTTTTCCAAAAGCATCTACGGGAAAACGACGTTTTATTCGTGCAAGAAGAGAGGGAAACGAAGTTACGATTCCGGATAATCATTCTTCGGGTTCCTTATTTACAATGATTGGCTGTGACTGCTTGATTGATATCCCCAAGGGTAGCGATAGCCTTACAGCAGGTTCTTTGGTTCAGGTGGTCGAACTGGCGGATTGTTACAATGCAGACTATGAACACAAACAACCTTCCAGTATTCCGGTATTGTGCATCTGTGGACAGAAAAATGTCGGAAAGACGACACTCATAGAGAACCTGCTTCCATGTTTGCTGAAAAAGGGAATACGTGTGGGTGTTATCAAGCATGATGGACATGATTTCATCCCGGATGTTTCAGGAACAGACAGTGCAAGAATACATAGTGCAGGAGCGTGTGCCACAGTTATTTACTCGGAGGAGAGGCAGGCTTTCTATTCGGAACAAAAGCATATGAGCTTTGAAGAAATCAAGGAACGATTTTTTATGCTTCAAAAGGAACCCTTCGATCTGCTGCTTGTGGAGGGATTAAAGGATTCTCCCTATGATAAGATTGAGGTTATGCGAAAAGAGATAGCAGATCAATCAGCGGTACATGACGGGAAGCTGCTTGCAATGTGTGCCGATTTTGATACAAACAACGTGTGTAACAAGCAATTTTGGCTCGAGGATTATACCTCGATTGCACAGTTTATAATAGGACACTACAGACTTTGAAGAAAGAAGAATAGCTGGAGGAGGAAGCATGGAGAGACGATTGCAGAGATTTGTAATGGCAGACAGTGAAAAATGTGTGGGATGCAGGGCATGCGAAATCGCATGTTTTACGGAACACAATCAAAGAAAAAATCATGTGGGAAAGACCGTTGGGACGGTTACCGTACCAGTAGTTCCCAAGTTGTTTCTGACAAGAACGGAAGGAATCTGTATGCCGATTCAATGTCGGCATTGTGAGGATGCGCCCTGCATGGAGGCATGTACTTTACATGCGATAGAGCGAGTTCAGGGACAGATTATGGTAAATCAGAAAAAATGTACCGGCTGTAAGGATTGTCTGATGGCGTGTCCATTTGGTTCGATTGAGATTTTACCATCCATAATGGACGGAGACGTTGAAATGCAGAACGATACAGGTGAAATTCGAAAGGTCGCATCAAAATGTGACTATTGTATGGATAATCCAAAAGGTCCGGCATGTGTCAGGGCTTGCAAACAGAAGGCTCTTCGGATGGTCGAATTGCAGGATGAAAATGAAACCAAACAGGCAAAGGCAGCGCAGATATTAGCAACCATAAAGGATTAGGAGGACAAGACATGAAAGTAATACAAATTGATGAGCGTATCTGCACCGGCTGTCAGGAATGTGTTAAGAACTGTCCGGCCTATGCGATAGAGGGGGAACATGGAAAACCCCAGAAGATCAATGAAACGATGTGCATTAAGTGTGGTCAATGCGTACAGACTTGTAAGTCTTATCTATCTCTTGTGGATCATGAACCGGGATTATACGAACAAATCCGTGAGGAACGCGGGATTCCGAAGTCTGTACAAGAACCTCTATTTGCAGCGTATTTTATGAGCCATATTGCAGAAGTAAAAGCAGCCCTTGCCGATAAGGAGAAGGTTACTATGGTACAATGTGCTCCTGCAGTAAGAGTAGCGATCGCCGAGGATTTTGGACAGCCACTGGGGTCTTTGACACCTGGAAAATTAGCTGCTGCATTGAAGAAACTGGGATTTGATTATGTATATGATACGGACTTCGCAGCGGATTTGACGATTATGGAGGAGGGTACCGAGTTAATCAAACGAGTAACAGACGGAGGAGTATTGCCGATGTTCACATCCTGTTGTCCGGCTTGGGTACAGTTCATAGAACGAACCTATCCTGAATTAACGGCTCATCTTTCAAGCTGTAAGAGCCCGCAGCAGATGCAGGGAGCGGTCGAAAAGACTTATGGAGCAAAAGTGAATGGAATCAATCCGGCTGATATCTATAGCGTTTCTGTTATGCCGTGTACGAGTAAAAATTTTGAATGTAATCGACCGGAGATGAAAGACAGTGGATACCAGGATGTGGATGTGGTCATTACCACCAGAGAGCTGGCATGGCTGCTCAAGGATTATGGTATCGACTTTAATGCCCTTGCGGAGGAGAAATTTGATCAGACACTGGGGGCATATTCCGGAGCCGGAGCAATCTTTGGGGTAACCGGTGGTGTAATGGAGGCCGCTATTCGAACCGGCTACGAGCTGATTACGGGTGAACAGATTCCAAGTGTTGAGGTGTCAGAGGTGCGTGGTACGAATCAATATAGAACTGCGAAGATACATGTTGGCGATTTGACCTTAAAAGTAGGCATTATTTCCGGACTTAGTGGCATTATAGAGGTTTTGGAACAAATTGCGAAGGGTACCTGTGAGCTTCATTTTATAGAAGTGATGACTTGTCCGGAGGGATGTGTCAGTGGTGGTGGACAACCAAAGCTGTTATTAGATGAAGACAGACCGAATGCATACGCAAACAGGAGACAGGCACTTCTTACCCACGACTGTGAGTTACCGGTGCGAAAATCACATGAAAATCCCAGCATTCAAAAGATATATACGGATTTTCTGGAGAAACCAAACAGTGAGAAAGCACATCATCTCTTACATACGGAATATAGAAATGGAGGACAACAATATGGCAATTAAAGAGGTACAAACCACATGCGCGTATTGCGCAAGCGGATGTCAGATTGGTATGGTGGTAGATACAGACAAGAATCAGATTCTGGAAGCGAAGGCACTGGATGGACGAACGAATGAAGGGAAATTATGTTTAAAGGGATTTTATGGATGGGATTATCTGAATGATCCACAAATCCTTACCAAACGAATCAGAAAGCCTATGATTCGAAAAAACGGAAAACACAGTCCTCTTGAAGAAGTCGAGTGGGAGGAAGCAATTCGTTTTGTCGCAGATCACCTGAATCAGATTAAAGAGAAATATGGTGCGGATGCTATTATGGGTACTGCTTCTGCAAGAGGCCCCGGAAATGAGGCAGGCTATTTAATGCAGAAATTTGTGCGCGCCTGTATCGGAACGAATAATATTGATCACTGTGCTCGTGTATGTCACGCGGCATCTGTTGCAGGGTGTCAGGCATCAATCGGAGAAGGTGCGATGTCGCTTGGTGTACCTGAAATAGAGAATGCTGAAGTCATTTTTAATATAGGATATAATGCAGCGTCTTCGCATCCAATTGTTGCACGTCGCATTGTAAAAGCAAAACAAAAGGGCTGCAAGATTATCTGTATTGACCCACGTGTTACCGAGACTGCAAGAATTGCGGATGTACATATTCAGTTAAAGGGCGGAACGAATCTTGCATTAACCAATGCTATTGCACATGTCATTATTGAGGAAGGGTTGGTGGATTCTGACTTTGTTCATCTGCATACCAAAGGATTTGAAGAGTACAGGAAAGTCATTGACAAATATACGCCGGAGTATTCCGCAGAGATTTGTGGGGTTGACCCAGATGACATTCGAGAAGCAGCACGTATCTATGCAGGTTCACGTCACTCAGTGATTCTTTGGGGAATGGGAATTACACAGTTCAGGCAAGGTGTTAGTGTAGTAGAAAGCTGCTGCAATCTTGCAATGCTGACGGGTAATTTTGGAAGACCCAGTACCGGAGTTGGACCGGTACGTGGACAGAATAATGTACAGGGAACTTGTGATATGGGTGATCTTCCGAATCAGTATCCGGGATACCAGAATGTAACCGACCCGGCTATTCGTGAGAAATTTGAGAAGGCTTGGGGAGTGAAATTATCGGATCAGGTTGGAAAACAATTGACCAGAGTTCCTGAATTTGTTTTAGAAGAAAAGGATCCAAAAAAGCAGCTTCATGCTTATTACATTTTTGGTGAGGATCCTGTGCAGTCGGATCCACATGGAGCAGAGATTCGGGAAACATTATCTAAAATAGATTTTGTTATCGTACAGGACTGCTTTTTCTCTAGAACCTCAGCTTATGCGGATGCTATTCTGCCGTCGACAGCATGGGGAGAACACGAAGGGGTATATACCTCCTGTGACCGAGGATTTCAGCGTGTACGAAAATGTATTGAGCCATCAGGGGATGTAAAAACGGATTGCGAAATCATTTCTCTCGTATCAACCGCCATGGGATATCCAATGCATTATGACAAGGTGGAAGATATCTGGAATGAAATGATTGATTTGTGCCCCAAATTTACCGGAGCCACTTATGAAAAGATGGAACGTTATGGAGGTGTTCAGTGGCCTTGCTATAACAAAGATATGAGCGACAAGGGGACTCCCTACTTACATAAAGGTGGCATTTTTGCGCATCCGGATGGAAAAGGGGTATTCATTGGAGTAGAGTATCAGGAAGTATATGAACAAGAGGAGGACGAATACCCATTATCCTTATCTACAGTACGTGAAGTAGGTCATTATTCCGTTCGGACGATGACTGGAAACTGCCGCACGCTTCGAAATCTGGAGGACGAACCGGGGTGGGTGGAGATGAATCCGGCTGATTGTGCAGAGAAGAATTTGAAAAAGGGCGAGCTGGTATGGGTAACATCCAAGCGTGGTGAGTGCATGACCAGATGTATGCCAACCGAGCGTGTCACGAAGGGATCCATTTACATGACCTATCAATGGTGGATCGGAGCCTGCAATGAGCTGACAATTGGACAGTTGGATTTACAGAGCCGCACCCCGGAGTATAAGTATTGTGCCTGTCGTGTTGATAAAATCGACGATCAGGAATGGGCAGAACGATGCGTAGTAGCAAATTATAAGGCCATTCGTATGGAGATGGGCATTGCTGGAGATCAGAAGGAGGGCGAAGCATAATGAATCAATTCGTAAAAGGAAATCCGGATTTGTGTATTGGCTGCAGAACCTGTATGATTAGTTGTGTTATTGCACATGAAGGAAGAAGAATCTTTGAAATAGATCCGGATGGATATGATTTTAATCCGAGACTACATATGGTCAAGACAAGAAGGATTTCTGTTCCGGTACAGTGTAAGCATTGCGAAGACCCAGCATGTATGGCAGCTTGCCCAAAGAACTGTATTACAATCAAGGATCATAGTGTATGTCTGGATACGAAAAACTGTATCGGATGTAAAAGCTGTATGGAAGCATGTCCATTTGGAGCGATTGACATGGTAACCGTGAAAAATGAGAAGCAGTCGGATGGTACCGAACGAGTCATAGCAAATAAATGTGACCTATGTGCGAATGTTCCGGGAGGCCCGGCATGTGTCAGAACGTGTCCGACAGATGCTCTGCAGCTGGTTGTGGAGGAGGACTTAGAGGATAAAGTATCCAATCGTAGATTGGAAGCAGCCAAAAGTCTTTCCGTTACAAAACAGTTTTAATAAAATATGTGAAAAGTGAGAGTAAAATGAAATTTAGAACTAGTTCTTTAATCATTCCTATTGTGTTATCTCTTATTCTGAGCAGTTCAGTACCTGTGCTTGCCCTGAATCGGGAGAAAAGGTCTGAATCGAACGATAATAGCTGGATAACGCAGGATATCGATACGGAAGAAGTGGTTGGCAATGTAAGGAATCCAGACAGGGGCTTTTATGTAACAGCTGGAGAAGTGTATTATATTGCAAATAAGTCTCCAAATAAAAAGAGCTTTACGGAGGAAGATGCATCTACATGGCTTTCCTATGCACTGGAAAGTGGAGAAGCATGTCATAGTTCCTTGATTTATCTTGGGATTGTGCTGGATCCGGAAGCAGGGCTCACGGATATGGATATACATAATGTAAAAATGCTTCTGGATTGTATAAAAGCAAACGGATATAAGGCAATTGTACGCGGCGTATACGACAAAGACGGTGTTGCAGATAAAGAACCGGAAATAGATGTTATGTATGAACATATTGATAAGCTTTGTGCGATATTTAATGAAAAATCGGATGTGATTTCTGTTGTACAGTGCGGATTGATCGGACCTTGGGGTGAGATGCATACATCCAGGTATCTGCCCTACAATAACTGGATATTAGACCCAACCAGCTTACGGCTGATTGCCAACAAGTATACACAGAGTCTGAATGAGAATCTGCAATTCTCTGTACGACGTCCATCCTATTATCGGGCGATTTATAATACAGAAGAGCCTATTGTAACTCCCAGTGATGGACAAAGTCAATCAAGAGTCGGAATCTACAATGATGGATATTTGGCTACCGCTACGGATTATGGAACCTATGACGAGGATAAGATTGCATTTGAAAAGGAATTTCAGAACCAGCACAATCGATATACCATTTTTGGCGGAGAAGCAATCCTGGGAGATGAAAACTATAGTGGAACGGATGGAGACTATGCGATTGATTATATGCAGTTAACACACACGACCTATCTGAACCACGGATATGATCAGAGATTGCATAACTGCTGGAAGAGTAGTGATTGTAATGAGAATACTTCACAGACCTATGAAAACGCTTATGATTACATAGAGTCTCACCTGGGTTACCGATTTGTAGTTAGAGGCGCAGAACTCCGTCCCGTGGGAGATAAGCTGGGGATTCGACTCGATATAGAAAATACAGGATTTTCGAACATTGTGAATCAAAAGCATGTAAAAATCATTTTAAAATCAGGAGACACGATAATCCCCCTGTCATCAAGTCTTGATCCCCGTAAATGGGATACCGGAACGACGCAGACGGTGGAGGAGGAATTGACACTCCCGGAGTCATGTCAAAATAAAGAATGGTCCCTATATTTGCAGATTCCGGATACCACGGAAATTGGAACTTCCTCTGTTCGATTCGCAAATAAGACAGGATTTGACGAGAGTCTCCATGCGAACTATATTGGACACTTCCAGAGCACACCGAAAACACCGGAAACACCGGAGACACCAGAAACACCGGAAACGCCGGAAACACCGGAAACGCCAGAGACGCCAGAGACGCCGGAAACACCAAGATTGTCTATCGAACGTTGCAAGGTGAAGAATCTGAAGAAAGAGATGAAATGTCCCGTGGACGGAAAACCGGTGACACAGAAGATAAAGGTAACCTTGAAGGTAAATGGACGTAACAAGACACTTGTTGAGAATACGGATTATAAGGTGACGTATCAGAATAATCTGTCACCGGGCAGGGCAACACTTGTGATAACAGGAATCCAGCATTATTTCGGCGTCATAACAAAGAGATTTACCATTCAAAGGCTTGATATAAGAAAGGCTGCTGATGATATTTTCTATATAGACGATATTGGTGCTCTCACTCATCATAAAGCGGGAGTGAAGCCAAGGCCAAAGGTTTACTATGATCCAGATGGGAGAATGGGGTCTGAGAAGCCGGAACTCTTAGTGAAGGGCATTGATTATACATTGTCCTATTTGAATAATAAAAAAGTAAGTGATGACGCAAAGAAGCTTCCGACCGTGATAATGAAAGGAAAAGGAAGATTCCGCAGCAGTAAGAAAGCATTCTTCGAGATTAAAAGGGCCGACTTTCAAGAGAATCCCTCCTTCTATCAAGTGATTGTAAAGGATCGTGTGGCGTCAAAGAAAAAAGGAGGATATCGCTCGAATCCCGTTATATATGACGGGGATGGAAGGAGACTGAAAAAAGGCAGGGATTACGACAGGATTATTCGCTATGAAGTGAATGGTCAGGAAGTGGATCCCAAGATGGTTATGGATGAGTCCTATGTCGGAGAGGACGGCATTGAGGTAAAAGTAACCGTTACCGGAATCGGTAATTATCAAGGAACGTTAACCGGTACCTATCGTGTGACAGCAAAGTAAAGATTTCACATTACAGATGAATCAGCGTACCGGTATTTCCCTGGATCCCCTCCTTTGCCTTCTCCAGTAGTGTAATGAGGGAACAGCGTTCCTTACCTGATGAAGCAAAGTCAATGGCTGCTTGAATCTTTGGTAACATAGATCCGGCAGCAAATTCACCTGCTTCACAATAACTCCTGGCTTCAGCTACCGTTACATCATCCAGCCACTTCTGATCTCCTGTTCCAAAGTGGATAGCTGCTTTTTCAATAGAAGTTAAGATTACGAGCATATCTGCATCCAGTTCTTTTGCGAGAAGGGCACTTACGGTATCTTTATCGATTACGGCACTGGCACCCTTTAGATGATCCTGTTGAAGCATGACGGGGATGCCGCCACCACCGCAGGTAATAACAATCTTTCCAGAGTTCACAAGGTCTTTTATGGATTCCAGTTCAATGATTTCTACCGGTTTCGGAGAGGCTACCACGCGTCGGTAGCCTCTGCCGGAATCTTCTTTTATTATGTGACCATAACACTTCATCTGCCGTTCGGCCTCTTCTTTACTCATGAAATAACCGATAGGCTTGGTAGGGGTATGAAATGCAGGGTCATTTTCGTCTACACGGACCTGGGTTACAATCGTAACCACCTGAGTCCGTACAAATCCTCTCTTTCTTAATTCTTCTCGAAGTGCATTTTGGAGGTCATATCCGATATAGGCCTGACTCATAGCAACGCACACCGAAAGAGGAGTATTTGGATGGGAAGGATCCTCGTGGCTGAGGGCAGACATAGCATTATTAATCATGCCTACCTGTGGTCCATTGCCATGTACAATCACAATCTGATGTCCTTGCTCTATGAGGTCACACAAAGACCTTGCTGTAGACTTCACAGCAAGCATCTGCTCGGGTAAGGTATTGCCCAGCGCATTTCCGCCAAGGGCTATAACAATTCTTTTTTGTCTGAACATGATAACCCACCATTTCCGCGCATCTTCGGTGCGCACATGAGTATGTTTCCCCAGCTGTTATTCCATGACTCTGGGAGTTGTTTGCGATGCAAGCATACGTAAAATGTCCTGTGGTTTTTGAAATTTAGATAGAAAAATCATCGCTGCTATGATATAGGGTTTATTACCGGCTTCTTCGTAAAGCTGTTTACGGTAACGGGAAAAAACAGATGCATCTACCTCGCCACGTTCACAACTGACTCCGGTAATGTCAGCAGGGAGGCAGTGTAGATAAAGTGCTTTTCCCTCCTTCGTTGTTTTCATCAACTCTTCTGTGCAGGTCCAATCCTTATGCTCTGCATTTTGTGCTAACAACTCTTTCTCAAGAGCTTTGATACCGTCAAAATCACCTTTGCCATAAAGCGTGGTCCTCTTTTCCATGGAGGCAAAAGGAGCCCAGCTCTTTGGATATACGATATCTGCACCATGGAAGGCCTCTGCCATATCGTGTGTGATACGGAAAGAACCACCGGACTCCTTGGCATTTTTCGCGGCAATTGCTTCGATTTCAGGGAATACTTCATATCCTTTCGGATGTGCAAGTACAATATCCATTCCCAAACGGGACATCAGCCCGATGGCACCCTGCGGAACAGAAAGCGGTTTGCCATAAGAGGGAGAGTAAGCCCATGACATGGCAAGCTTCTTCCCCTTCAGATTAGGAAGCCCTCCAAATTCGTGAATGAGATGCAGGGTATCCGCCATAATCTGTGTAGGATGATCGATGTCACATTGAAGATTTACGAGTGTTGGTTTGGAGGAGAGAATACCCTCCTTATGGGCTTCTGTGACAGAATCCGCTACCTCATGCATATAGGCATTTCCTTTCCCAATATACATATCATCACGGATACCGATGACATCTGCCATAAAAGAGATCATAGTTGCTGTCTCACGGACGGTCTCTCCATGTGCAATCTGAGATTTCCCTTCTTCCAAATCCTGAACCTCGAGACCTAACAGATTGCAGGCAGAAGCAAAGGAAAAGCGCGTACGCGTGGAATTATCACGGAAAATGGAGATACCTAGTCCACTCTCAAACACCTTGGTTGAGATATTGTGGTCACGCATGTAATGCAAAGCGTCCGCTACGATAAAAACAGCCTTTAGTTCATCCAGGGACTTCTCCCAGGTAAGAAAGAAATCATTTTGATACATAGTTTTAAAATCCAGTTTATTCAGTTGTTCTATATACTCCGTTAATCTGTTGTCCATAAGAACCTCCATAGATTGTCTCTTTATTACAGTAAGAGTAGGGTAATGCCGCATAAACAGCAGCGCAGGTTACAAGATCCTGTTTCCAGGTTTTTTCATTTGGAGCATGTGCCTGGTTTTCAGCACCGGGTCCAAAGCCAATGCAGGGAATTTGATTTCTTCCCATAATGGAGACTCCGTTTGTTGAGAAGGTCCATTTGTCAATGAGTGGACGGGATTGCCGTAAACATAGTGTTTCGTTAGAGCCAATACGACTGTTACCATATAAGCTGCGATAAGCAAATGCAAGAGCTTTGGTTACCTCATGGTCTTCCGGAAGAACCCAGGTCGGAAAGTAGCATTCTATTTCGTATTTCAAACCCGTATAGGAGGGTCTGTCATATTGGTACATGGAAACCCTTACATCGTCATGGTATTTCTGTACTGCCGGGAGCATACGTATTTCCTCCAGACAGGATTCCCAGGTTTCACCTGCAGTCATGCGACGGTCTAATGATACAGAACAGGAATCTGCGACGGCACAGCGACTGGGAGAAGAGAAGAAGATTTCGGAGGCTGTTATGGTACCACGTCCCAAAAAGTTAGCTTCCTTATACTCTGGATTGTATTTGGAATCCAGCATCTTGACGAGTCCTTTGATGGGAGTCGACTCAGCTGCATCATTTTCATTTAGAGCTCTGATATCCTGCAGGATATCAGCCATTTTATAGATAGCATTATCTCCACGCTCTGGAGCAGAGCCATGACAGGAGATGCCGCTCACATCGACACGGATTTCCATTCGACCGCGTTGGCCACGGTAGATTCCGCCATCGGTTGGTTCTGTGGAAACAACGAATTCTGGTCGAATTTTGTCTTCGTTAATGATATACTGCCAGCAAAGACCATCACAATCCTCCTCCTGAACAGTACCTACGACCAGAATACGGTAGCCATCAGGAATCAGGTGATGCTCCTTCATGATCCATGCACCGTACACGGCTGATACCAGCCCACCACACTGGTCCGAGACACCACGCCCTCCGATTTCCAAATCAGTTTCGTAGCCCTCATAAGGATCAAAACTCCAATTATCCGGATTTCCGATACCGACGGTATCAATATGTCCATCGAAGGCAATGATTTTACTGCCGGTTCCGATGTAGCCCATTACATTACCCTGAGGGTCGATCTGAACATCATCAAATCCCAGCTTTTTCATTTCAAAAGCTATTGTCTGCACATGTTGTCGTTCTTTACAGCTTTCGCCCGGTTCTTTTACGATTGACCGAAGGAAATGTGTCATGTTCTTTTCCTGTGCCTGTGCGGAACGTTTGATAGCTTCATAATTGATTGTACTCATTCATTACACCTGCCCTTTCTTAGATTTTTGGAATTGCGCCCGACAGAATCTCACGGAAACGGTCAGGGTCGGTATTTCCTTCGGTAGAAATCAGCAAGACATTCGATTGGGAATCAAGGGATAGTGCTTCTCTCAGATTTCGATACTCTTTGTTGCACATAATCTGTTCCAACAGACCGAGCGTTACCGAACCGGATTCACCGGATATGATACGGACATCATTTCCGATAGGGTGGTAATAAAGGCAGGTTCCGCTGCAGCTAAAGGTATCAGGGCAGGAACAGAAAGCAGAAGCGTGATTTCGAAGAATGTCCCAGGAGATGGTATTTGGTTCTCCACATGCAAGACCGGCCATAATGGTTGGCATATCACCATTTACAATGACGCGTTCTCCCGTACCCTTAATTGCAGAGCGATAAAGACAATCAGCAGCATTCGCTTCAACAACTACCATGACAGGAGGATTCTCAGGGTATTGATTCGCAAAGTATCCAACAATGGCACCGGCCAGACACCCTACTCCTGCCTGAACAAAAACATGAGTCGGTCGATTACAGTCGTCCTGCCGTATTTGTTCATTGGCTTCCGCAGCGAGTGTTCCGTAGCCTTCCATAATCCAGGTTGGAATCTCTTCATAACCGTCCCAGGCAGTATCTTGAATCAAGACACCATGCTCACATTCGGCAGCTTCTTTTGCTGCGATTCTAACGCATTCATCGTAATTCACATCTTCAATGGTCACAGTTGCATTTTCTGCTGCAATATGATCCAAGCGCGCTTGGGTCGTTCCCTTTGGCATATGTATGACACAGCCCTGACCAAGTTGATTCGCTGCCCATGCGACTCCCCGTCCATGATTGCCATCGGTGGCAGTAAAGAAGGTCGCATGATGGAAAGCGTCCTTTCGTTCCTTACTGGTCAGCCAATCATAGGTGATTTTATCCCAGTCCCGATTTGTCTGTTTGGCAATAAAACGTGCAATCGCGTAGGAACCGCCTAATACCTTAAAGGCATTTAAGCCAAAGCGAAAAGATTCATCTTTGACATAGATTTTCTGCAAACCCATCTTATCCGCCAGACTGGTCAGACTCACAAGAGGAGTCTGTTTATATTGAGGGAAACTCATGTGAAAGCGCATCGCATTTGTAGTTTCATTCTCATTCATGGAGGGAAGGTAGCGGTCATCTGTTTGAGGTAAGGTATTCATGGTCCATTGTAGTTTATTTTGCAATGTAAAATCTCCTCTTCTTAACGTTTGACATCTTTATCCTAATCATATAACAAATATTTAGAAAATCAATAATTAATTCACAAAATTATTAGAAAATACAAAGAAGATGGTATAAATTTTGGGCAAATAATAGAATTGTATAAATTGTCATTTTTTGCTTTATTAATTCCACAAAAAATGTCATAATAAATAAGAATATGTAACAAAGTCAGGGGGATAGTCGATGCTTATAATTGGAAATGGCAAATTAATCACACGCAGTCAGTCATGTCCTTTTTTTGAGGACGGAGCAGTAGTGTTGGATGATACAAAAGTGATAGATATAGGTAATACGGCGGATATAATGAAGCAATATCCAAAGGTTGAATTTATGGATGTAAAAGGAAATGTTATCATGCCGGGAATGATTAATACGCATGAACACATTTATAGTGCTATGGCTCGTGGCTTGTCCATTCGTGGATATCATCCACAAGGGTTTCTTGATATTCTGGATGGACAGTGGTGGACGATAGACCGAGCCTTAACTCCGGCTCAGATTCGTTACAGTGCATTGGATACGATGATTTCCTGTATACGAAATGGCGTAACCACCATATTTGATCATCATGCAAGCTTTGGATCGATCACCGACAGTCTTTTCCTTATAGCTGATGCTGCAAAAGAGACTGGTATTCGCGCATGTCTGTGTTACGAAGTTTCAGACCGTGACGGAAAAGAGAAAGCGCGTGAAGCAGTTTTGGAGAATGCACATTTTATTGAGTATGCAAGGAAAGATGATTCTAACCGGATAGCCGGAATGATGGGTATGCATGCACAGTTCACCATATCGGATGAGACCTTTGCATACGCTGCACAGAACACACCGGAAGGAATTGGCTATCACATACATGTTGCTGAGGGAATTGAAGATCTGCACGCTTGTCTGAAAGAGCATGGAAAGAGAATCGTCGACCGTTTGTATGATATGGATATATTGGGACAAAATACGTTGCTGGCCCATTGTATTTATGTGAATCCTCATGAGATGGAATTGATTTCGGATACCGAAACGATGGTAGTTCATAATCCCGAGTCAAATATGGGAAATGCTTGTGGCTGCCCTCCGATTATGGAGTTTATGCAACGTGGAATACTGACAGGTCTTGGTACAGATGGATATACGCATGACATGCTCGAATCGTATAAAGTGGCAAATATCCTTCATAAGCATCATTTATGTGATGCCAATGCTGCATGGTCAGAGATTCCAGAGATGCTATTTGAAAACAATGCAAGGATAGCAAACCGTTACTTCCAACAGAAGCTTGGCGTGCTGGAGAAGAATGCAGCGGCTGATGTGATAGTACTGGATTACAATCCACCGACGCCGATGAATGCAGATAATATCAATAGCCATATCTTGTTTGGCATGACAGGACATGATGTGGTGACTACCATTGCGAATGGTAAGGTGCTGATGCAAAATCGCGAATTATGTGAAATAGATGTGGAAAAAGTCATGGCGGAAGCAAGAGAAGAATCTGCAAAGCTATGGAAGAAAATAAATGAGTAGGGATGAGGAGGAGAATCATGAGTAGCAGGATAACAAGTATGCCCTTTCCGGAACTGATTCAGTGGATGCTCGATGGACCCAAAAGGAGCAGAACAGTATTTGGAGTACATCGACCTTTTTATGCAAAAAAAGAATCGTTTTCCTGGTTGTTTGGACGTAAGCTGGAAACTGTTGTAGGACCGGCAGCAGGTCCTCATAGTCAGATGGCACAAAATATAGTAGCGGCTTATTATGCAGGAGCTCGTTTCTTTGAATTAAAGACCGTACAGAAGATTGATGGTAATGTGCTCGCAGCCTGTGTATTTAAGCCTTGTATCAAAGCTGATGATGAAGGATATAATTGTGAATGGTCTACTGAGCTCAAGGTTTCAGAGGCACAGGATGAATACATTAAAGCATGGTTTCTGTTGGCAGTTCTTGCCAAAGAATTTGGGCTGGGAGACATGGAAGGCTTCCAGTTTAATATAAGTGTTGGATATGATTTGGAAGGAATTAAGTCTAAGAAATTAGATACGTTTATTGAAAATATGAAAGATGCCGCAAATACCGAGTGTTTTCGTGCATGTCAGGAATACCTTTTATCTCATTTAGATTTGTTTACGAAAATGAGTGAAGCAGATGTTTTGCGTATTTCTCCCAACATATGTAATTCTGTGACGGTGTCGACTCTACATGGCTGTCCGCCCACAGAGATTGAGAGTATTGCAGAATACCTCATGAAAGAGAAGAAACTACATACGTTGATAAAGTGCAATCCTACGATTCTTGATTACTCGCTGGCCAGAAAGACTCTGGATGATTTAGGCTATGGCTATATGTCTTTTCCGCAAAAGCATTTTGATGAGGATTTACAATTGGAAGATGCTGTGCCTATGTTTGGCAGACTTATGGAATTGGCAGAAAAGGAATCGCTGGAATTTGGAGTAAAGCTTACAAATACGTTTCCTCTTGAAGTAACAGCTGGAGAACTTGGAAGTAAGGAAATGTATATGTCTGGTAAGCCACTTTATATTTTATCGATGACGGTAGTTGAGAGACTCTCAGAAGCGTTTGATGGCAGACTCAGAGTTTTTTATGCCGGAGGAGCAGATTACCACAACATCGACCACATCGTGGAATGTGGTATCTGGCCGGTGACAATGGCTACTACACTCTTGAAGCCCGGTGGCTATCAGAGATTAAAGCAAATAGCGGAAAAGCAGCTTATGGTAATGCCAGGGGTATTCAGGAAGGTTAATCTTGAAGCGGTTAGGGCTGAGATTGCCTCTGCAAGGGAGGATACGTATTACAGAAAAACTAATGAGACAGGTAAATCAGGTAAAGAGACAGGAAAAATTCCTTTATTGGATTGCTTTGTTTCACCATGTCAGCAGGAATGCCCCATACATCAGGATGTAGATACTTATATGTACCTTGCGGAGGAAGGGAAATATCAGGATGCATTACTGTCCATCGTAAACCGGAATCCCCTTCCGTTTATAACCGGTACCTTATGTCCGGCAAAGTGTATGAGAAGGTGTACCCGACGATTTTATGAGTCACCGATTCAGATACGAAATGCAAAGCTCCATATTGCAGAAGAAGCATGTAAAGAAAATCTTGATTTTCTGAAGGCGACCGGTAAAAGTCGTGCCAAGGTTGCAATCATAGGAGGCGGTCCAGCCGGAATGGCGGCGGCATTCTTTTTAGCACGTGCAGGAGCACAGGTTAAAATATTTGAGAAAAGAAATCGACTCGGTGGAATCATACGTTATGCGATACCGGAATTCCGTATTGACTGGGAAACCATCGATAAAGATGTAGCGTTATTGGAACAGTTGGGAGTTAAGATACAAACAGGAGCAGAAATCTTTGATCCGATCAGCTTTGACTGCCCCAGCTATGATGCAGTCATTCTTGCAGTAGGTGCTTCTCTTCCGGGAGATTTGGGGTTAGAACAAGGAGAGTATTGGGGAGCAGTTGATTTTCTGGATGAGTTTGCAGAGATGTATGGCAAGCTTAAGCTTGGTGAGAATGTAGTGGTTGTTGGTGGAGGAAGTACGGCAATCGATTGTGCAAGAACAGCAAAAAGAAATGATGGCGTAAAAAATGTTAAAATCGTATATCGTAGAGATCGCCGTAATATGCCTGCGGATGAAGAAGAAATAAAAATAGCATTAGAAGAAGGAATTGAAATCTGCGAGATGCTGGTTCCTGCCTCCTTGGCGGATGGTGAATTGATCTGTTACAGAACGAAGCTGGGTGAACCTGACCAGTCAGGGAAAAACAAAGTTACTATTACAAATAAAATCGTAAAGATATCAGCGGACACATTAATTGAAGCAGTGGGAGAGCGAGTGGAAACGGGTTATTTTAAAGATGCGTTTTTCGATGTAGACAAGCGAGGCCTTCCGGTTGTGAACCCGGAAACTATGGAATCCAGTAAACCGGGCTTCTATATTATCGGAGATTCCAGAAGGGGTCCTTCTATTATCGTGGATGCAATAGCAGATGCGAGAAAAGCAGCAGTAGCAATTGCAGGAGACCAAGTAAAGGAGATAACCTTCTCATTACATAATGAGGGGGAGGCAAATCGCAGAAAGGGAATCCTCTTAGAGCGAAGAGAAGGGGAATTGGATCGAGATCGATGCCTTAGCTGTTCTGCCGTATGTTCTAATTGCGTTGATGTGTGTCCCAATCGTGCCAATGTTCCCATCTGGATTCCGGGTTATAAAAAGCCACAGATTATCCACCTGGATTATCTATGTAATCAATGTGGAAATTGTGAAAGCTTTTGTCCCTACTCGGGAGCGCCATATCGGGATAAATTCACGTTGTTTGCAACGCTGGAAGACATGGCTGACAGCAGTAATGAGGGATTTTGCGTAATCGACATTTCCACTGTTGAAGCCATGGTAAGATATCAGGGAAAGACTTGGAGATGGTATATGGAAGCCCCGGAACAGCTTCCTGGGGATCTGATTCTGCTTGTTAAGACAATATTCAGGGACTATGAATATCTGCTAAAACAAACGAATGCTTAAAGCCTCAGACGAGGCTTTATCGAGCACTGTAGTTGAGCTTTACCGTTATGGTTGCTGTTTTTTGGCGAGAACTCGTATTAAATGTGCCACCATAGCTGTAATCCTCATCTGCAGAGTTTGTTGCTGTAATCTGGAAAACACCAAGGGTTGCATCTGAAAGCTCACCAGTTGCGGCACCTGTGCCTCCGGCCATGATATCGATTCTTTCTTTTGCATTCTTTGTAGCATCCTCGATTAGCTGGAGCTTAAGCTCATCCAGCTTTGTATAGTAGTATTCGGGAGATTCTGAGGTAAATTCAATGCCAGACTCAATCAAACCCGAGATATCTCTTGAAATCTGCTCTACACGGTCTACATCGGTAGAGGTGATCTTGACATCCTGATAAAGGTCATAACCTTGAAATTCATCGCCGATAACATTCCCCTCATCATTATATAAGGAGTTATAACGTTTGCTAATGTTTACAGAACTGAATACCATCTCATCTTCTTTGATACCGTTATCTAAGAGGTATTTCTTAATTGCATCACTGTCGTGCTTGATGCTTCGGTAAGCAGAGTCCGTTGTCTCTCCAAAGGTAGAAAAGCTTCCTCTCCATACAATCAGATCGGATTCAAAATCACAACTTGCAGATCCTGTCGCTGTGATGCCGGAAGCGTTTCCTCTTACTTTAAAATTCAGTAATCCATATACCAGAATACCGGTACATATAATTAAGCAAAATCCACTGATTAGGGCAATGACGATGCCATGAGAGCGAACCTGCTTTCTCATCTGTACTTTGGGTTCTTTTCTTGTTTCATCATTTTGCTGATTCATTTTTCTCCATTCCGAAACCATGTATTCTTATAAGCTCCCATTGGTTTCTATCCATATGATTTTATTCTATGCAATCGTACGAGAACTGTCAATTAAGAAATCAAAAAAGAATACTTGTCATATAAAATCAAATTATCTGACTATTGACCAAAACATGGGATAATTGTATAATTAATGGGAATGTATCGATCAATGCAAATGGGGTGTGGGGAATGAAGAGAAAAGTATTGGTAGTGGATGATGAGGAAATATCGAGAAGCGTACTCAGAAAATTTCTGGAGAAGAATGATTTTAAGGTAATACTGGCCGAGAATGGGCAGGAAGCATTGGATATGCTACGGAGTGAGAATGAAGTTTCTGCAGTTTTATTGGATTTAATTATGCCGATAATGGATGGGTACGAGACGTTAAAACTGATTCGGGAGGATCCGCAGTTTAGTAATGTCCCCGTTTTGGTACAGACGGTTGATGAGGGTAGCGAGCGAAGAGCATTACAGTTGGGAGCAAATGATTATATTATAAAGCCATTTGATGCAGAAGCACTTCGATGCAGACTCTGGAATTGTATTCGGCTGCGCGAAAATTCTGCTGAAATAAATGCAAGAAAGACGGATTCCTTGACCGGTTTGTATAGTAGACACGCTTTTTTAGAAGTTGTAGAAAAAATGGTCAGGAGCAAAGAGAAGGGGTATTATGTTCTATCCTGTTTTGATATTGATCAGTTTAAGGTAGTCAATGACCTTTATGGCACAAAGAAGGGTGATGAGGTTCTGCGGACGATAGGCAAACAATTCTTGGAGTTCTTTACCCGCAGAGATGGGGTTTGTTGTCGTATTAACGCAGATAATTTTGCTATTCTGTATCCATCAGCAATCATGAACTCTGTCGAGGTACAGGAAATAGCAACCAAAGCCGCTATGATCAATGATCTTTCTAAGACCTTGACATTCAGTGTGGGTCGCTATGTTATTGAGGATAAGACACTTTCTGCAAGCGCCATGTACGATCGTGCGATGATTGCTAAGGCTACTATTAAGGGACGTTATGACGAACATGTTGCTGTTTATCAGGAGTGTATGCGCCAGAGAATCATTGGAGAGCAGGAAATTGTAAGTGAAATGAAGGACGCACTTGCCAAGAAGCAGTTTGAGGTTTGGTTTCAGCCACAGTATAATCATGAGACTGGAGCTTTGATTGGTTCAGAGGCATTGGTACGTTGGCGTCACCCGGTAAAAGGATTGATACCTCCGGGCGTATTTATTCCTATTTTCGAGAAGAATGGATTTGTTTATGAAATAGATAAATTTGTATGGGAACAGAGTTGTATTTTTCTTCGTGAGTTGATTGACGAAGGCAGAAAACCGATGCCCATCTCGGTCAATATCTCCCGTTACGACATTTTTCAGGACAAGCTCAGTGATTATATTGTTCAGTTGATTCACAGATATCACCTTACTCCTGATTTACTTAGACTCGAGATTACGGAATCTGCTTTTACAGAATCAAGTATACAGATCATTAAGGTTGTTGAAGAGTTTAAATCAAATGGATTTCTGGTTGAAATTGATGATTTTGGAAGTGGATATTCTTCCTTGAATACTTTAAAGGATGTTCCATCCGATATCATCAAGCTTGATATGAAATTCTTAGAAAGTGGTGAAAATACCGATAAGGGTGGTAATATTATTGCATCCGTAATACGCATGGCCAGATGGATTGGGATGACTATTATAGCAGAGGGTGTTGAGACAATCGAACAGGCCAATTTCCTGAAATCAATCGGGTGTAATTATATCCAGGGATATTTATATTCCAAACCTCTTACAAAACCGGATTACCAACGAATTCTACAGGAGAGTGATAAGGAAGAGACCGTATTGTCAATGGAAAAGGTAGAGACCTATGATATCGAAGCATTTTGGAGTCCTGCATCCATGGAGACACTAATTTTTAACAGCTTTGTGGGTGGAGCATGTATTTTTGAGTGTGATAAAAATCATGTAGAGCTTCTTCGAGTGAATGAGAAATATGTGCGAATTCTCTCGGGAGGCAAGATGACGGAGAGCGAAATCCTGACAGCTGACTTTAATGAACATGTGAATGAAGAGAATAGACAAATCATCATAAGGAATATGAAACAGGCGATTGAAACAAAGGAAGAGGTTTTATTTGAAGCACAGTTTCAGAATTTTGTAAATGTAGAAATTCCTGTTTATGTTCGGGCTCTTATGCGTGTTATTGCAAGATCCGGCGAGGGCTATTTATTCTATTGTTTGATAGAAGATATTTCCGAGCAGAAGATTGCGGAACAAAAGAGAATAGCAGCTGAGCAGAAAGAGAGGGAAAGCGCGGAACAGCTGCGTGCGATTATGCAGAATATCAATGGTGGTGTTTCTGTAGTACAGATTGATGATTCTGGTATTGCAACCGTAATCTTCAACAATGATAAGTATTACCGTTTGTTTGGATATACAGAAGAGCTCGCAATAGAGGAGGAGATTGATGTTATGTCATTGATTCTTCGCGAGGATTTTGATGATGTAATGAACAGGGTAAGGACGTTAAAGAAAGATAAGATTCCAGCAACCATTGATTATCGATGTAGAAAGAAGAATGGTGAAATCGCCTATATTTGCGCGAATGCATCTATTATGCGTATGGAAAGGTACGGAGAGGTAATCGTTGCTGTTGTCACAGATGTAACAAAAGAAAGAGAGTTTAACGAGAGGGAGAAATCATATGAATCACTATCAGGTTATTGATGAAAGTCAGTGGAAAAGAGCAATGCATTGCATGGTTTTTCGTGGAAGTGTGGAGCCCTGCTTTTGCGTCACTATGGAAATGGATGTTACGGAGTTCTATGAGCAGATCAAGAGAAAGGATTATTCATTTACGATTGCAATGGTCTATGCGGTATGTA
The DNA here is from genome assembly GCA_964481705.1 of uncultured Lachnospiraceae bacterium. Classification (GTDB taxonomy): domain Bacteria; phylum Bacillota; class Clostridia; order Lachnospirales; family Lachnospiraceae; genus CAYZUC01. Next base: position 605 of record CAYZUC010000002.1, on the reverse strand, counting down.
GGTGTGCAAATGAGGTGGAAGAGTTTCGATACCGATTTCTCGACGGAAAGGTAGTGTTGTTTGATCGAATTGATACGGCATTTACCTATTTGAATCCGGAAACGGAGTTGTTTAAGGTCGTGAATGTTCCTTTACTGGATTCCTTAGATGAATATGAACCATTTGCAAAGAGGATGGCACATGAACAGGAGCCTTATTTTACAGGACCGCTTGGAACGGATGTATTTCAGTGTTCTCCCATGCCATGGGTAAGCTATCTCCATATCTCACATACGATTTCAGGAAAAAAGGATGCAGCAACACCTTTGTTTGACTGGGGCAAGTTCTATGAAAAGGATGGAAGGAAGTATATGCCGCTTTCTATTCAGGGTCATCATTCTTTTGTGGATGGACTTCATGTGGGAAGACTCGCGGAGAAAATTCAGAATTATCTGAATCATCCATTTTAAGTTTACCAGCGATTTCGTATAAAGAAAATATTAAGAATTGGACAGATTGACATGTCCAAACTACTGTGGTAGTCTGTAGATACAGACTACCACAGTCTTATTATAGGAGCATTCCTGTAATTCAGAAATAACGCCAATTGAATAAAGAGAAACCTC
>CAYZUC010000001.1:74297-74582 GCA_964481705.1 uncultured Lachnospiraceae bacterium | reverse complement strand
TTTTTGACGATTGAGGGAGCAAGAGAGAATAACCTAAAGAATATTACCGTAAAGATTCCTCTGGGAGTAATGACATGTATTACCGGAGTTTCCGGTTCTGGTAAGAGCTCTTTGATTAATGAGATATTGTATAAGAAGGTTGCTAAAGTGTGCAATAGAGCACGCACTATTCCCGGAAAGCATGACAGAATCCTGGGACTGGAACAATTGGACAAGGTAATTGATATCGATCAGTCGCCGATTGGAAGGACGCCACGCTCCAATCCAGCTACGTATACCGGGGTA
>CAYZUC010000001.1:0-74287 GCA_964481705.1 uncultured Lachnospiraceae bacterium | reverse complement strand
ACCTGATTCGCGACCTTTTTGCGACAACACAGGATGCGAAGGCAAGAGGATATACTAAGGGACGTTTCAGTTTCAATGTAAAAGGTGGACGTTGTGAGACTTGTCAGGGAGACGGAATTATCAAGATCGAGATGCATTTCCTTCCGGATGTTTATGTACCATGTGAAGTATGTGGGGGTAAACGTTACAATCGCGAGACTCTGGAAGTAAAGTACAAGGGGAAAAGCATTTTCGACGTTCTGGATATGACAGTTGGAGAAGCGGTGAAATTCTTTGAGAATATCCCGTCGATACGACGCAAGATGGAAACATTGAATGATGTTGGACTATCCTATATTAAATTGGGACAACCTTCTACAACCTTGTCCGGCGGTGAGGCACAGCGAATCAAGCTCGCTACAGAATTATCAAAGCGAGGAACCGGAAAGACAATTTACATCTTGGATGAACCAACGACAGGACTTCATTTTGCGGATGTCCATAAGCTTGTTGAAATATTGCGGCGTTTGTCAGAGGGTGGTAATACGGTTATTGTCATAGAGCACAATCTGGACGTTATTAAGACAGCTGATTATATCATTGATATGGGACCGGAAGGAGGAGACCGTGGTGGAACGGTCATCGCCCAAGGAACTCCGGAGAAGATTGCAAAATGCAAGGAATCCTATACAGGATATTATATTGATAAAATTTTGAAAAAGACGACAGAAACCTCTTAAGTTTTTGCGTAATGAGCCGATATATGGAGTAGAGAGCATGGATGCTGTTTAGTATCCATGTTTTTTGCCCCTTTGGAGTATTAAGATTTTTGAAAATATTTCTAAATTGTCAAAAATTCATTGAAAAAGTGCTCGTTTCGTTTATAATGGGAGTAGTGCGTGATATTATCTTTGGATTTGAAAGGGGAATTTTACATGGTTTACACAGATATAGGAATTGATTTAGGAACAGCCAGCATTCTGGTTTATATCAGAGGAAAAGGCGTAGTTTTGAAAGAGCCATCGGTAGTAGCTTTCGACCGTGATACAAATAAAATCAAAGCGATTGGAGAGGATGCCAGACTGATGCTTGGTCGTACTCCCGGTAACATTATTGCTGTTAGACCTCTGAGACAGGGTGTTATTTCCGATTACACAGTTACAGAGAAGATGTTGAAATATTTTATCCAGAAGGCACTTGGCAAGAAGACCTTTCGTAAGCCAAGGATCAGTGTTTGTGTTCCAAGCGGTGTAACCGAGGTCGAGAAGAAGGCTGTTGAGGATGCTACTTATCAGGCCGGCGCTCGTGAGGTTAAGATTATTGAGGAGCCTATTGCAGCTGCTATTGGAGCTGGTATTGATATCTCTAAGCCATGCGGTAATATGATTGTAGATATTGGTGGTGGTACTTCAGATATCGCAGTAATTTCCCTTGGTGGAACAGTAGTCAGTGCATCTATCAAGATTGCTGGCGATGACTTTGACGAAGCAATTGTTCGTTATATGAGAAAAAAGCATAATCTTTTGATCGGTGAACGTACCGCAGAAGATTTGAAGATTAAGATTGGCTCCGCATTTAAGCGTATGGAAGTCGATTATATGGATGTAAGAGGTAGAAATCTTGTTACAGGATTACCGAGAACGGTGAAGGTATCTTCCGAAGAAACAGAAGAAGCGTTAAAAGAAATGACTTCACAGATTGTTGAGGCAATTCATAGTGTTTTGGAGAAGACTCCTCCGGAGCTTGCTGCAGATATTGCAGATCGTGGAATTGTTTTAACAGGAGGCGGAAGCTTACTTCGCGGACTGGAAGATTTGATTGCCGATAAGACCGGCATCAATACGATGACAGCAGAAGATCCTATGACAGCGGTTGCTATTGGAACCGGAAAATACGTGGAATTTTTGGCCGGCTATCGTGACGAGGTCAATTAATTTCGGAAAGTAGGCACTTATGGTAAAAGGACTCTATACCGCATATACCGGAATGATGAATGAGCAGAATCGAATGGATATTCTGACGAATAATCTGGCAAATGCTGCCACCACCGGATTCAAGAAAGAAGGATCTACATCTCAGGCCTTCAGCGATGTATTAGGATATAAGATTAAAGACACATCGGAACATAATATTCCAAAGAAGATGGGAGTTATGAATATGGGTGTTAAGATCGGCGAGAGTTATGTCGATTATGATCAGGGCTCACTTAGAGAGACCAGTAATACATTTGATCTTGCGTTGTCAGGAAAGGGTTTTTTTGCTGTAGAATTTAAGAATAAAGCAGGAGAGGTTTCTACAAAGTATTCAAGAGACGGCTCCTTTACATTAGACAAGGATGGGTATCTGGTTACCAAGGATGGAGATTTTTTGTTGGACAAGGCAGGAAATCATATCAAGTTGGATCCTACGAAAGAAGCTTCTATAGATCGTCAGGGTAGAATTTATCAAAATGATGTACAACAGGCTGAGATTCAGGTGGCGGATTTTACCGATTATAACTATCTGGAAAAGTACGGAGAGAATTTCTATCAGCCGGTAGAGGGTGCAACCATGCAGGCTTCTACGGCCAGCATTTACTCCGGTTACCTGGAAGCATCTAACGTGCAGGTGGTTTCTGAAATGGTTGAGATGATCAATGTAACAAGAGCTTACGAGGCAAATCAGAAGATTGTACAGGCAATGGACGACACACTCGATAAGGCAGTTAATTCAGTTGGACAGCTTTAATAGGAGGTAGACTATGGTAAGAGCTTTATGGTCAGCTGCATCCGGAATGATCGCGCAGCAGAATAATGTGGATACGATTGCAAATAACATTGCTAATGTAAATACGACTGCATATAAGACAGAGACAAATGAATTTAAGTCCTTGCTCTATCAGACGATTCAGGCGCGGACAACAACAGCGAATGGAGCGAATAAGCCGATAGGCGCACAGGTAGGACTTGGTGTGCGTAATTCGTCGATTACCTCCCAGTTTACACAAGGATCGATGCTTGCATCGGAAAGCACCAGTTCTTTTGCAATTGAGGGAAGAGGTTTTTTTGCCATTCGTGGAGATGACGGTAAGAATTACTATACCAGAAATGGTAATTTTAATATATCTATTGGTACCGGTGGCATGACACTAACGGATACAGATGGACATCCAGTTCTTAATGCAGAAGGTAATCCGATTGTATTTCCGGAGGGAACGGTTAGCAGTAAGATATCCATCGATGCAGAAGGAAGGTTTCTCTACCCAGATGCTGATAACAATCCAATGCCTATGAACATTCAGATTGGTGTATTTCAATTCCTTAATCCCGCTGGTCTGGATAAGGTTGGAGACAGTAATTATTCTGTTACGGCGGCGTCAGGTGCAGCGATGAACGAAGCAACAACAGCTAACCTTGAGAAAAGTACACTGGTACAGGGATATTTAGAAGGCTCGAACGTACAGGTCGCTGATGAAATGGTGAATTTGATTGTTGCTCAGAGAGCATATGAGATGAATTCGAAAGCAATTCAAGCAGCAGATGAGATGATGGGTCAGGCAAATGGATTGAGACGATAGGAGAGAGATAGATGGATATTAGTTCATTATCAAGTAGTTATCTTGATCAGATTAAAAATGATGCCACGACAAAGCAGACGGAGAAGTCATTGAAGTCCGATTACTCAAATGCATCTGATGAAGAATTGATGAGTGCCTGCAAACAGTTTGAGTCATACTTTATTGAGCAGATGTTTAAAGAGATGCAAAAGAGTGTCCCAAAGAGTGATAATACAGATCAGGCGACAGATAATCTGGTCAGCTACTTTAAAGATAATCTGACACAGAAATATGCAGAAGCCGCAGCAGAACAACAGGATACAGGTCTTGCAAAGATGCTGTATGATCAAATGAAACGAAATTACGAAGTTTAATTACATAACGAATAAGAGGGACTGCACTCGCAGTCTCCCTTTTTTTATAGGGTGGCAAAGTGGGAATTGTAAAAGAAGAAGCCTGCGACCTTTACGGGAACGGCCACAGAATGGAGAAGAGATGGAAAAATTAGTAGGGTATGTAGATCATATAATATATAGAAATTCTGACAATGGGTATACAGTATTGGTGCTTATGACAGACGATGGAGAATGTACGGTAGTTGGTACCTTCCGATATATTGATGAGGGAGAGAATCTTGAGCTGGAGGGAGAATATGGTAAGCACTCTGTGTATGGGGAGCAGTTTCAGGTAAAGCATTATGAGGTAAAGGAACCGGAAGATATTGTGTCTATCGAAAGATACTTGTCATCGGGAGCGATTAAAGGGATTGGTGCAGCAATCGCGAAACGAATCATTAGAAAGTTTGGCGAGGATACTTTTCGTATTATGGAGGAAGAACCGGAACGGTTGACGGAGATAAAAGGGATCAGTGAAAGAATTGCCCGTGAAATCGGGGTACAGGTAGAGGAGAAAAAAGACCTTCGTAAAGCCATGATCTTCTTACAAAATTATGGGATTTCGACCACTTTGGCGGTCAAAATATACGAACGTTATCAGAATCAGATTTATGAAGTAATAAAAGAGAATCCGTATCGTATGACAGAAGAGATAGATGGAGTGGGATTTCGAACAGCAGATGAGATTGCAGAACGTGTCGGAATTCACACAAATTCGGATTTTCGTATTCGAAGTGGGTTACTGTATTGTCTTCTTCAGGCCAGTGCAGAAGGTCATGTATATCTGCCACAGGATGTACTGATTCAGAAGGCGACGCAGCTCCTGTCTGTACCGAGCGAGGGAATTCTTACGCAGCTTTCGAATCTGTCCATGGAAAAGAAAATCGTATGGAAACAAAGTGAAAATCAGGCACAAGTATATGCGTCAACGTATTATTATATGGAATTGAACTGTGCAAAGATGCTTATGGACCTTAACTACAAGGAAGCAACGGAAGAAGATTGGATTGTTAAGAAACTTCATGCTCTGGAAATGGAAATTGGTATTGAACTGGAAGAGAAACAACGCGATGCTGTTGTACAGGCAGCGCAATGCGGAGTTCTGGTCATTACAGGAGGTCCGGGAACCGGTAAGACGACTACAATCAATACCTTAATTCATTACTTTTTGAAGGAAGGAATGGATTTCATACTTGCAGCACCCACCGGTAGAGCAGCAAAGAGAATGACAGAGACCACAGGATATGAATCACGTACCATTCACAGGTTGCTGGAAACCAATGCCGGAAATGCGGATAGGGCAGGCGCTTCTGTATTTGAAAGAGATGAGAATAATCCGCTGGAAGCGGATGTGATTATCGTGGATGAGATGTCAATGGTAGATATCAGTTTGTTTCACGCTCTATTAAAAGCAGTGACAGTTGGAACGAAATTAATTTTGGTAGGAGATGTTAATCAGCTCCCATCTGTAGGACCTGGAGCTGTTTTGAAGGATATCATAGAATCAGGTAAATTCCCTGTTGTAACATTGCAAAAAATCTTCCGACAAGCTACCACAAGTGATATTGTTATGAATGCACATAAGATAAATGAGGGAGAGCATATACTTCTGGATAACAAAAGTCATGACTTCTTCTTTTTGGAGAGAGATCGGGCAGACGTAATCATGGAATCCATTGTTTATCTTGTTACAAAAAAGCTGCCACCATATGTAGAATCAGACCCCTTTGATATTCAGGTCATGACACCAATGAAGAAGGGATTACTGGGTGTGGAACAGCTCAATACAAAGTTACAGGAACGACTGAATCCTCCCGGAAAAGGCAAAAACGGAAGAGAAAAGAGAGAACATACTTATGGAGAGCATCTATTCCGAGAAGGTGATAAGGTAATGCAGATTAAAAATAATTACCAACTGGAATGGGAAATCTGTACGAAAAATGGAATGACCGTCGACAAAGGGTTGGGCGTTTTTAATGGAGATATGGGAGTTGTCAGCGAAATCAATCCTACGACAGAGAGTCTTACGGTACTCTATGATGAAAATAAAGAGGTACATTATTCTTTTAGTGGACTCGATGAGCTGGAGCTTTCCTATGCCATTACCATACATAAATCGCAGGGAAGCGAATATCCTGCTGTAGTTATTCCGATTTTATCCGGTCCGGCTATGCTACTGAACAGGAATCTGCTCTATACTGGAGTTACCAGAGCCAAGAAGTGCGTAACCCTGATAGGAAGCAGTGAAACAATTCAAAAAATGATCGATAATAAAAGTGAACAGGTACGTTACAGCTCTCTTGCTGTACGAATTTGTGAATTTGGGGAGGCTATGTGAGACTGCTTGATTTCATATTTCCAAGAAGATGTCCGGTTTGTGACGAGGTTGTGCCTTTCTCAGGAAGCATAATTTGTAGTGAGTGCAGGAAAAAGCTGGTTTACATAACAGAGCCTAAATGTAAAAAGTGTGGAAAGCCAATTCGTAGTGAAAGAGAAGAATTCTGTGAGGAATGTAAGCACAGAATCCATTACTTTGACGCGGGATTCTCTGTTTTTGTTTACAACGATGCAATGAAGAGAAGCATTTACCGTTTTAAGTATGGGAATCGAAAAGAATATCGGTTTTTTTATAGTGAGGAGATTTTAAGAGCTCTGGGAGACGAGTTAAAGAAAAGAAAGCCAGATGCATTGATCCCTGTCCCTTTACATAAGGCAAGACTGAGGAGGAGGGGGTACAATCAATCCGAACTTCTTGCAAGAGAAATCGGACGCCGGCTCGACATTCCGGTTTGTACCGATTTGTTGATTCGTACGAAAGAAACAAGACCGCAAAAAGAACTAAATCATGCACAAAGGGAAAATAATTTGAAAAATGCTTTCAAAATAGTCTCAGATGATGTAAAATTAAGTACGGTCGTTCTCGTGGATGATATTTTTACGACCGGAAGTACAATAGATGCTATTTCAAAAACTCTTCGGAAGTGCGGAGTTTCTTGCATTTATTTTCTTACACTTGCGTCAGGGAGCGGAAGATAGGGAATGTTATCGTTACTGGAATATGCGGTAGACAAGAGAAATAGTATTAGGAGGAATCGTTATGAATGTTAGAAATTGTAAAAAATGTGGAAGAATCTTTAATTATCTTGCCGGAACCCAGATCTGTCCTCAGTGTCGTGAAGCTTTAGAGAGTAAGTTCCAGGAAGTAAAAACATATGTCATCGAACACAAGGATGCTAATCTTTCCGATATTTCAGAAGCGTGTGAAGTGGAAATATCACAGATCAAGCAGTGGATTCGTGAGGAGAGACTTACATTTTCAGAAGCTTCTGTCATCGGTATTGAATGCGAATCATGTGGGAAGCTTATAAAGACCGGAAGATTTTGTGACAAGTGCAAGTATGATATTTCAAGAGGACTCATTGATGCTACTAAGATTAATAAGCCCCAGGAGGATGCTAAAAGAGCAGCTCGAGAGGCAGCTCGCATGCGTTTCCTGGATAAGCACTAATCAGGTGAATTTCTATGCTTAATGAAGATAGGATTAAATTAATGACCAGAATGGCTTCTTACGAAGCAAATGAAGGTAAGAAAATGATTCCCATTGGGAATTATTTTCGCAGTGATTATATTAGTTTTCAGTTAGTGAAGACAGCCATCAGCGCAACGGTAGCATTTGGGCTGATTTTAGGCGCATATATTTACTATGATTTTGAATCCTTCCTGCAGGATATCTATAAAATTGATTTAATGGCTCTTGGAAAGACGATCGTGACGTTCTATGCTACTGCAGTGGGAAGCTATGTGTTGATTGCATATATTGTGTATTCCTACCGTTACAGTCAGGCGAAAAAGAGTCTGAAATCGTATTACCAGGCATTAAAGAAGCTGTCTTCTATGTATGATGAAGACGGAAAATAACTTATTAATTGGGGATTTTTTATGACTAATTTACTCGTAATGAAAGAGCAGTTAAAAACCTTCTATGGCAAGTATGATGTTTTCATCACTCCGGTGTTGAAGTTTCTTTTGGCTTTGATCTCTTTGGTGATGTTGAATCAGAATATTGGTTATATGTATCGATTGAAGAACCCGGCAATAGTACTTATCATTTCGTTGCTATGTTCTTTCATGCCGGTAAATCTTATTGTCGTGTTCTGTGCATTGTATATTGTGCTTCATGTCTATGCGCTGTCTATGGAATGTGCCATAGTAGTATTTGTGCTGATTCTGCTTATGTTCCTTCTGTATTTTCGATTCTCTCCGAAGGATGCTTTGGCAGTCGTATTTACACCGATTTGCTTTCACCTGAATATTCCCTATGTGATTCCTTTGACAATGGGATTTGTTGGAACTCCACTATCTGCCGTTTCGGTAGCTTGTGGTGTTGTGGTTTACTATGTACTCAATTATATTAGCATCAATTCCCAGACTCTTGGTAACCTTGAGGCTGAGAGCATGATTCAGAAATTCCAGTATGTTGTGGATAATCTGCTAAATAATCGTAGTATGATTGTGATGACGATTGCATTTTCCATGACGATTATCATTGTGTATCTGATTCGCAGATTGAGCATTGACCATTCTTGGAGGATAGCACTTGGTGTGGGTTCTGTTTTGGATTTGATTATTATTCTTATGGGAGATATGTTCATGGATTTGAATGTTTCTCTCGTTGGTATTATTTTGGGAACCATCGTTTCGGTTTTACTTATCATTATCCTGCAGTTCTTCGTTTTCAGCGTGGATTATTCGCGGACGGAATTTGTTCAGTTTGAAGATGATGAGTATTATTACTATGTGAAGGCAGTACCCAAGATGACAGTAGCGGTACCGGAGAAAAAGGTAAAGAGAATTAATCCGCAAAAGAAGTCTTCTGGAAAGGGTTCATCAGGAAAGAGTGTGAGTCGAAGGAATCTGAATGATGATTTTGATATCAGATGATATAAGCAGTAAAGTGATTTTTGAATGAATAAAATATAACAGGATGGAAACGTATGGACAGAATAATTGCATTTATAAATAAATATGTTTCCCTGACCTCCATTCCCAAGATGGTTTGGACGGACTGGGTTGAAATCCTGATTATTTCTTTTCTGGTTTATGAAGTTATGGTCTGGGTAAAAAACACGAAAGCATGGTCGCTGATGAGAGGCATCATCGTCATTATCGTGTTTGTTTTTGTTGCATACATTTTTCAAATGAATACCATACTTTGGATTGTAAAGAATGCATCGGTCGTAGCGATTACTGCGATGATTGTCGTTTTTCAGCCGGAGCTTCGAAAAGCTCTCGATATGCTTGGACGAAAAAGTATTATATCTTCGCTTTTTTCCTTTGAGAATAGTCGGAATGTGGATGAACGTTTTAGCGATCGTACGATCAGTGAAATCGTGAAGGCCAGCTTTGAAATGGGCAAAGTAAAGACAGGCGCGTTGATTGTTGTTGCGCAGTCGGACTCATTGGCAGAATACGAAAGAACAGGAATTGAGCTGGATTCTATCGTTTCCAGTCAACTACTGATCAATATCTTTGAACACAATACTCCATTACATGATGGAGCTATTATTGTACGCGGGAACCGCGTGGTTTCTGCAACCTGTTATCTTCCACTTTCGGACAATATGGCACTCAGTAAAGAGCTTGGAACCAGACACCGTGCCGGTGTGGGAATTTCGGAGGTTACGGATTCCATTACCGTTATTGTGTCCGAAGAGACCGGAAGAATTTCACTTGCTTACGAAGGTGAGCTGTATCGTAATGTCGATGCTGATTTTGTGCGTGAAAAGCTGATAACTGCGCAGAATAAAGTAGTAGAGGATAAGAAGTTCAAATTGTGGAAAGGCAGGTCGAAGAATGAGAAAGAAGCTGACGCATAACCTCGGCCTGAAGCTGTTGTCAGTTGGAGTCGCTTTTCTTCTCTGGCTGGTGGTGGTGAGTGTCGATGATCCAATTACTTCAAGACCATATAATTCCATTCCCGTGGAATTGATTAATACACAGACCATTACACAGGGTGGCAAGGTTTTTGAGGTACAGAATAATTCAGATATGGTAAATATCAATGTTACGGCAAAACGTTCGGTTTTGGGTGCTCTAAGCAGAGATAATTTTAAGGCTACTGCTGATATGTCTAAGCTGGATCCCGCAACCAATACGGTACCCATTGAGGTGAGATCTAACCGTTATGCGGACAAGATTGATGATATAGTTTTGAAATCAAAGAACGTTGTAGTAGCAGTAGAGAATCTGAAAAACACACAGTACACGGTAGCTGTTGATACTAAGGGCAGTCCTGCTGACGGCTGTGTAGTTGGAAACATTACTCTGGATAAGAATATACTTAAGGTGTCAGGACCGGAATCCATCGTTTCAACAATAGCATCGGTACGGACTGTGGTGAATGTAGCAAATATCTCGACTGACATTGCAACAGAGGAAATGATTCTGTTGTATGATGAAAATGATGATGTAATAGATACTGCAAATCTTACACTTAGCATGACGACGGCAAAGATACATGTTGCTATCTGGAAGTCAAAAGAGGTGCCATTGACGTTCGGCTACCATGGTATTCCTGCGGATGGCTTTGGAACGACCGGACTTGCGACCTGTTCGCTTGCATCGGTACAGATAGCAGGACCATCCTCTAATCTGAAAGGTGTGGAATCTATTGCGATTCCTTCTACAGCAGTAGATATTACGAATGCAAAACAGACGGTAGAAGCAAATGTAGATATTACTCGTTATTTGCCGGATGGAATCGTCTTTGCTACACAGGACTTTGATCCTACGGTTGTTATTAAGGTATCGATTGAGCCACTTCAGACGAAAAAGATTGAAGTACCTGCTGGTAATATTTCGGTGATTAACGTTCCGGAAAATATGACAACAGAAATGGGTGGTATCGGCGAGGTTGTCGTGATTGAAGTAAAAGGATTGGGAGATTTCTTTACAAATCTTGATCCGTCCATTATTACTGGAACCGTTGATTTGCAGCAGATTGAGCTGCCAGAGAATGAAGAAGTACCATCTCCGGGTGAGTATGAGCTTCCGGTCACATTCCAATTACCGGAGGGAATCACCGGTGGAGAGGATGAGATTAAGGTGAAGGTAGTCTTACGCAAGTCTGAGGGATAAATAAAAGAATGAGGAAAAGGATACATGAACAGATCACTCATGTATAAGAATGGAGATTGATATGGCTAGGTTATTTGGAACAGATGGTGTTAGAGGTGTTGCCAACACAGAGTTGACTCCGCTGCTTGCTATGCAGCTGGGTCAGGCGGGAGCTTATGTATTGACGGAGGAACGTTCTTATCGTCCAACTATTATGGTTGGATGCGATACAAGAATTTCGGGAGATATGCTCGCGAATGCGCTGATGGCAGGAATATGCTCCGTAGGAGCAAATGCTGTTTACGTTGGGGTGGTTCCGACTCCCGCAGTAGCATATCTGACAAGAAAGTACAAGGTAGATGCAGGTGTTGTAATCTCCGCATCTCACAATCCGGTTGAGTTTAACGGTATCAAATTCTTCAACGGAGATGGTTACAAACTCTCCGATGAACTGGAGGATGAGATTGAGGCATTGATTCGCGATGGTAATCGTGATATTCCAAAGCCCAATGGTTCCCGTGTAGGTAAGATTAAATATCGTTCCGATGCCAGAGAAGAATACATTAACCACGCTTTAAAGGCAGTTCCACTGAATATCCAGGGAATGAAGATTGTAGTAGATTGCGCGGAGGGAGCTTCTTTTTATACTTCTGTTGAGACATTAAAGGAATTGGGAGCTGACGTTGTTGCGATTCATAACAATCCGGATGGAACAAATATCAATGCAAATTGTGGCTCGACCCATATGGAAGAATTATGTGCCCGTGTAGTATTTGAAAAGGCGGCATTGGGACTTGCTTTTGATGGGGATGCAGATCGTTTGCTGGCAGCTGATGAAAATGGTCAGGTAATCAATGGTGATAAGATTATGGCTATCATTGGTAATCATATGAAACAAAAAGGAACATTAAAGCAGGATACCATTGTAGCTACGGTGATGAGTAATCTGGGCTTCTTTATCATGGGGAAAGCGCATGGCATTCAGATCGAACAGACAAAGGTTGGCGATCGTTATGTATTGGAACGTATGCGTGAGGCAGGCTACAACCTTGGTGGAGAGCAGTCAGGTCATATTATTTTTCTGGACGAGAATACAACCGGTGATGGTCTGTTAAGTGCGTTACACCTGTTGGAGGTAGTTTCTGAAACAGGAAAGCCATTATCGGAATTGGCGAAGATTGTCGAGATACTTCCACAGTCTTTGGTTGGCGCCAAGGTTCCAAATCATAAAAAAGAGAGTTTTATGCAGTATCCTGAAATTGCAGATGCAATTAAGGCATTGGAAGATAAGTATGCTGGTGCAGGAAGAGTTTTAATCCGCCCTTCGGGAACAGAACCATTAGTTCGTGTAATGATCGAGGGAAAAGACCAGAAGATGATAGAGCAGGATGCAAAGGCTTTGGCCGAGTTAATCGAGAATACAGTTATATAAGATTGCCTAAAAAATATATTAATTTTTCAAAATACTTGTGAAATTTAACATATGATGGTATAGTTATTATGTTAAAGCACACATATGGCTTAATATTTAGCGGCAGATGTTGCGAGATGAATGGAGGAAAGGCAATGGTTAGCCAGAAGGTTGTCATAAAGAATCCCACAGGTCTACACCTACGTCCGGCAGGAATACTATGTAAGGAGGCTATGCAGTTCAAGTCTCTAATTACGTTTACATTTAGAGATAATACGGCAAATGCAAAGAGCGTTCTAAGTGTTTTGGGTGCGTGTGTGAAATGCGGCGATGAAGTAGAGTTTGTATGCGAAGGTGAGGACGAAGAGGATGCACTGAAAGCATTAATCACAGCGATAGAGAATGGTTTGGGTGAGTGACCCGACAGATCTTAACAAAGCAGAACAGCCCTTTGATAGAAAGGGCTGTTTTTTTACGTCTTGTTATGTTATAATCGGAAATTATATGGAAAGAGGATGATTTAGATGGGGCTAAGCGAATTATAAGAAATAAGATGTCTATTTTAATCAAGTACAGCGTGATTTACCGACTACCATACTGATGATAAGAAGTCAAATCAGTACATGGTGACCAAAGGTAATTTTAACCCTGCAAAACTTGAGATGCGCTGAAAGATGCGCGTAGAATGGAGAATAGAATGTTAAATTATAAAAGATATAAAAAGAACCCGGTAATGCATTATCCTGAAAGAGAATGGCCGGACAAAGAAATAGAAAAAGCACCAATCTGGTGTAGTGTTGATTTAAGAGACGGCAATCAGGCACTGATAGACCCTATGGTAGTGTCAGAAAAGATTGAAATGTTTAATATGTTAGTAAAGATGGGATTTAAGGAGATTGAGATTGGATTTCCGGCGGCCTCTCAGATCGAGTTTGATTTTCTGCGTCAGCTGGTTGAACGTAAGCTGATTCCGGATGACGTACGTGTTCAGGTTCTTTCTCAGTGCAGAGAGGAGCAGATAGAACGTACTTTTGAATCTATACAGGGCATTAAGCAGGCGGTAGTACATATCTATAATTCTACTTCGACTCTGCAGAGAGATGTTGTATTTGGCAAGAATCAGGAAGAGATTAAGCAGATTGCCATTCAGGGAACCAAATGGGTACGTGAACGGGCGGAGAAGTTTGATGGAAAAATCATTTTTGAATACTCACCAGAGAGCTTTACTGGTACAGAGCCGGAGTATGCACTGGAAGTATGTGATGCAGTCGTTGACACCTGGGGAGCAACACCGGATAACAAAGCCATTATCAATCTGCCGGCGACGGTGGAGATGACAACTCCGAATGCATATGCAGATGTTATTGAGTGGATGGGTAAAAGCTTTAAGAAGAGAGACAGTATTATTCTCAGTATACATCCCCACAATGACAGAGGCTCGGGAGTCGCGGCAACAGAGCTTGGATTATTAGCAGGAGCAGACCGTGTAGAAGGTACTCTGTTTGGAAATGGTGAGAGAACCGGTAATGTGGATATATTAACGGTAGCTTACAATATGTTCTCTCAGGGAATTAATCCGGAGCTGGAGATTGAACATATCAACGATATCATTGAAGTTTATGAAAGATGCTGTAAGATGACGATCGATCCGAGACATCCTTATGCAGGAAAGCTTGTATTTACTGCATTCTCAGGTTCCCATCAGGATGCAATTAATAAGGGAGTCAAGGCTATGAATGAACGTCATCCGGATACCTGGAATGTTCCTTATTTGCCGATTGACCCTGCAGATATCGGTCGTGAGTATGAGCCTATTGTACGTATCAACTCTCAGTCCGGTAAGGGTGGAGTTGCCTTTGTTATGGATACCTACTTTGGATTTAAGCTTCCGAAGGGAATGCATAAGGAATTTGCAGACGTTATTCAGGCAATCTCGGAAAAACAGGGCGAGGTATCTCCGGAGCAGGTGATGGATAAATTCCGCGAGAATTATTTGGATAAGAAAGAGCCTGTTCATTTTAAGAAAATTAAGATTGATGATTTATCGGAAGAAATTGAATCAGAATTTGATACGAAAGTCACAATTCTTTATACGAATCATGGAACAGAGAGAACCTTTGAGGCAGTTGGAAATGGACCTATTGATGCTGTTCAGCGTGGAATCAAAGAGGAGCTGAACATTAATATCAAGGTGCTGGATTACGAAGAGCATGCATTACAAAGTGGTGCTAATTCGCAGGCAGCCGCCTACATTCATTTGCTGGATGGTGACAGTGGAAGGGTAACCTATGGTGTTGGCGTAAGCTCAAACATTACGAGAGCCTCTGTACGTGCAATCTTTAGCGCAATTAATCGTTTGGAATTAGTAAAATAAAGGACTGAAAAAAGCTGCAGCCGATTCCTTTTGTGAAACTCACATGATAAGGGAATCGGCTGTTTTATGCATTATTGGATAAAGCTTAGTCCTTTCTCTTTATGATACCTACGATAAAAGGCCTGGATACCCAGAAGCACTACATAAAAGTAAGCAGTCATATAAATTGGGAAGTAGTACTTAAAGTAAGAAGCAGGTGCTAATATAAATACAATAAACCAATGACAACATAATCCGGACATCACAAAGAAGGTGTAAGCACGTTTGCGTATGATACTATATAACCAGAGAGCCAGTACAATCAGATGTGGAAGAAACAGATTGTAAGCAAAGACCTTTATCATACTGATTCCGAAAGATAACCATCCGCGTATGCCTCCGGTGGGCCATACGATATCATAGGGAGTGGCGGCATAGCAAAAGGCTCCTATTCTGGTCTTAAGCATGACGCCTGGGTTATGAAGAAAAATATTTTTGCAAGCCTTCACATAGGCTTCATAGTCTTCATTGTCTGCTTCGGGTCTCTTTCCGGTATAGCCTTCGTAGTATAGGATAAGGACATCCTCATAGTTGATTTCACCCAGATCCTGATTGATGGAAGCAATCGTATCGAGGGAGAGATAACGATCGACTTGAGCAAGAGCATCTTTGTTTTTTTGAAGGTCTAATCCGTTTCGATACATATTGGTAATCGTGTAAGCATAAAAGGGTCCCATCCGGTTATCTGCCTGATCACCCATACGAGATGGGAGGATACCATTCTGCGGAACAGATACCAGGTATTGGATAAAAAGAGAAGCAATGATCACCTGGAGTACTGTTTTCTTTTGACGCAGATTCGGATAAACCACGAAGAAAAGTATAGGAGCCAGTCCAACCATATAAATGCCTTCTGTTCTCCACTGGGTTAAAACAGCGCTTAGAAATAGTAGTCCACAAAGGCTTCTGCGGTCGATTGATTTATGCTCGAGTCGGTCCATCAACATTTTAAACACAAAAAACAGATACAGTAGATAGTAAATAGGAATCCTGTGCGCCGATGTCGTATAAGCGAGTACCGGGAAAAGTAAAAAAGCAAGATAAAGGAATTTTCCGTACTTGAAATTGATAGAATGACTCAATCGATAAACACAATAACCAGTGACGAGAAGCTGAATGAGAACCTTTGCCAGAATGGGTCCAAGCCAGCAGGGAACCAGCATCATTGTAACAATATAGTAGTAAGTAGTAAGGTAATAGAACCAGTTATAATTGGCGAGTCTGGAGGCTTCTCCAAAGATTAGGGTTTCATCATTACTCAAAAAGCCTTCCGGAAGTTTGAAAATAAGAACCGCAATCATTGGGATCAGATAAGGCAATGCGTATTTTATTACCTGATACTCCGTAGTCTCCTTTTTGTTTGGAGAAAATAGAATACGATAAAGAGAACGATATAAGAAAAAGAGCAAAAGCAGAAGTAGAAGCTTACACGTCCAAAAAATAACAGGACTCTCTACTCCCCGTGTTGTGAATACAAAAGAATCTGTAAAAAAAGTGATTATCCAATGAAGGAGAGATACAAGTAAAATCCCTCCATAGGGTTTCCAAAATTGTTTGAATGTTGTCATGGCGGCTCCTATGTTAAGTTAGTTGAAATCAGATTAATCATAGCATAGGAGCATTTATAAGTCATTAAAAAATTGCAATAGGACAGGAAAAATGGTATAGTTAGAAGTACTGAAGGAAAGAGAGGTCGGATAGTATGAAAAAAATTATTATTACCGGATGCAACGGGCAGCTCGGCAGAGCTCTGAATCAGGAACTGGCCGGAAACAAAGAATATGATTTGGTTAATACCGATGTAGCAGAACTGGACATTACGAATATAGATCAAGTTTTAAAGATGGCGCGTGAGGTAAAGCCATATGCCATTATTAATTGTGCAGCACATACGAATGTCAATGCTTGTGAGACAGACGTAGATAATGCCTATCGAATTAATGCAATTGGACCAAGAAATCTGAGTATTGCAGCAACCGATGTCAAGGCAAAAATGGTTCAGATTTCAACAGATTATGTATTCGAGGGCAATGCATCGAAACCCTATATTGAGTTTGATACGACCAATCCTCAGGGGATGTATGGTTCTACGAAGCTTGCCGGAGAGAATTTTGTTCGTGAATTTGCTGACCGCTATTTTATGATTCGTACCGCATGGCTGTATGGAGATGGTAAGAATTTTGTGAAAACAATGCTTCAGCTTGCACAGACGCATGATAAAGTAACTGTTGTTAAGGATCAATTTGGTACTCCTACGAGCGCAAAGGAACTTGCGAAAGCGATTCTGTATCTTCTTCCTTCTGATAACTATGGAACCTTCCACGGAACCTGTGAGGGATTTTGCAGCTGGGCTGATTTTGCAAAAGAAATCTTCCGTCTGGCTGATGTCAAAGCAAAGGTGAAACCATGTACAACCGGTGAGTATCCGACTCCTGCTGTACGTCCGGCTTACTCGGTTCTGGAGAATTATATGTTCAAGCTGACTACCGATTATAAATTTGCAAATTGGGAAGATGCTATTGCGGAATATATTCGTGACATGAAGTAAACGATAGATAAGAGGTAATTTCTATGATTATGCCAAATCGCCTGGATCGCGGATTTTTCCAATATCAACAGGAATTTGAAGAGAAAGCATTGAAAGTTCTTCGCTCTGGATGGTATGTACTGGGGGAAGAAGTGAAAGAATTTGAAAAAGAATTTGCAGACTACGTCGGAGCAAGGTATTGTGTCGGATTGGCCAGTGGATTAGATGCCTTGTGGATGGCTTTCCGTATCCTGGGGATCGGTGAGGGAGATGAGGTTCTTGTTCAGGGCAATACGTATATCGCGAGCGTTATGGGTATTACTATGAATGGAGCAACTCCCATTTTTGTGGAACCCGATGCGTATTTTAATATCGATACAACAAAGCTGGAAGAGAAGATTACAGAGCGCACAAAAGCAATTCTTGTGGTTCATTTGTATGGACAGGCATCGAAAATGGATGATGTGGTTGCTCTTTGTAAGAAGTACAAGCTCCGTCTTGTGGAGGATTGTGCTCAATCACATGGGGCAAAGTACCAGGGTCAGACGACAGGTACCTTTGGAGATATTGGTTGCTTTTCTTTTTATCCCTCCAAGAATCTGGGTGCTTTCGGGGATGGCGGCGCGATTGTTACCAATGATGAGAAGATTGCCGAGGATATGAGAGTTTACCGTAATTATGGAAGTGAGAAGCGGTATTACAATAAGATAGTTGGTACAAATTCCAGACTGGATGAAATCCAAGCCGGATTATTACGCGTACGTCTTTCTCATATGGAAGAGTTGATCTCTGAGAAATGTAAGATTGCAGAACGTTATCTGGCAGAATTGGATAATCCATATATAGAGCTTCCTCGTATTCGTGAGGGCGCAACTATGATATATCACCAGTTTGTGGTACGCAGTAAATATCGGGATGAATTGATGCAATACTTGAAGGAACATGAGATTGGATCCATTATTCATTATCCGATTCCACCACACTTGGCTGAGGCATATCAATATCTTGGACATAAGGCAGGAGATTTTCCGATTACCGAGAAATGCGCAGCAGAGGTTCTTTCGATTCCTATGTATAACGGAATGACTATAGAGGAGCAGACGCAGGTTATTCAGGTAATGAATCAATTTAAGAAATAAATCAAACCGCATCGACAGAAAATATGCGCGTGAACAACACGCAGATGGGATTAGATATGAACATCAAGGATCAATATAAAATTTTTGAATTCGGAGAATTTGGTGATGAGAGAGGAAATCTTGTCGTCATCGAGGGGATGGAGGATATCCCGTTCGAAATTAAGAGAGTATTCTATATGTATGGATCAGACGCAACTGTTATTCGTGGACAGCATGCAAATCGCAGGAGTGAATTTGTACTCGTAAATGTCAGCGGAACCAGCAAGGTTAAGGTCGACAATGGATTCGAGACAGATATTATCGAACTGAACCGACCACGTATGGGTCTGTATCTTCCGACAATGCTCTGGAAGGATATGTACGATTTCTCTTCCGATTCGGTGCTTCTTGTATTGGCTAATGAGCATTATGATGGGAAAGAATATATTCGGGATTATACTACATTTTTGAAGGAAGTTGGGGGCAGAGAACATGAGTAAGCTTTCCATCGTGGTACCTGTATATTATAATGCAGATACATTGATGATGCTTTATCAGGATATGAAAGCTAAGATTCTGGACAAGCTGGATGAATATGAAATTGTCTTTACAGATGATGGTTCCGGGGATGATTCCTGGAAGATTATGAACGAGATTCGTGCAATGGACAAGAATGTACAATGTGTGAAATTATCCAGGAACTTTGGTGAGCACGCAGCACTTCTGGCAGGGCTTTCCGTATGCACCGGGGATTGCGCAGTAACAAAGCAGGCGGATCTTCAAGAGGACTCGTCTATTATCCTTGAGATGTATGAGAGCTGGAAAAAGGGAAATAAGGTAGTTCTTGCTGTGCGGTCAGATCGTGATGAACCTGCACTGAAAAAGTTTTTTGCCAGTATATATTATAAGATTATTCATAGATTTGTAGATAAAAATATGCCAGTCGGCGGCTGTGATTGTTATCTGATTGATCGTCAGGTGATTCAGGTTCTGGAGCTTTTGGATGAGAAGAATTCTTCTCTGACACTTCAGGTGTTATGGGCAGGATTTCGTACGGATAAGATTTATTTTCATAGACTTGATCGTGAAGTTGGAAAGTCCCGTTGGACACTTGGCAAGAAGGTGAAGCTGGCATTGGATTCCATGATGAGCTTTTCCTATTTTCCAATACGGTTTATTTCCGGACTTGGAACGTGTTTTTTCGTAGTTTCTATTTTGTGGATTTTGGAAATTTTCTATGAAGCGTTGGTTATTGGAACTCCAATTCAAGGCTGGGCATCCTTGATGTGTCTGGTATTGTTTTCCTCTGGTATTATTATGGTTATGCTGGGTATTATCGGAGAATACATTTGGAGGACATTGGATGCTTCCAGAAATCGTCCTCCGTATATAATTGATGAAATAAAAAAAGAAGAGCCATAGGCTTTTCTTTTTTATTTCATAAGGAATGCAACGATAACTCCAAGGATAGCTCCCGCAGCAACCTGAATGGGGGTATGACCAACTAATTCCTTTAATTTGGCTTCTGTTGTGGGGAAACCCTCCATATTGGAAAACACATCGATCATTTTGTTCAATAGGACAGCCTGTACTCCGGTCTCTCGACGTACTCCGATTGCATCGTACATAACAATAATAGCAAATACGGTAGCAATGGCAAATTCAAAGGAGCCAAATCCATATTGAAAGGCAGTCGATGTAGAAAGAGCGCAGACAGTAGCAGAGTGAGAACTGGGCATGCCTCCCGATCCTACCAGTCGTTCCGCGTTAAAGGATTTTGTAAAACAAAAGTTGATAATCGTCTTAAGAATCTGAGCAGTCGCCCATCCTATAATCGATGACAGCAGAATCGTGTTGGAACCCAATATCTTTAGAACTTCCATAAATACCTCATTTCCGATTAACAGTTAAAATGGAAGCAACGGGGCTCGAACCCGTGACCTCTCGCGTGTGAGGCGAACGCTCATCCCGGCTGAGCTATACTTCCATATGAGAAATTATAGCACGAAACAGCATAAAAGCAAGATAAAACTCATTGCCCGCAGGCAGTTCTTAAGATATAATAAAGCTAACTTTATCAATTTCTGTCGATATGAGGGGGAATCGTATGAAAGGGAAGGAAGTTTGGAGATTAGGGATTGTGCGGTTGCTGATCGTAACTGCGATGGCGTTGCTTCTGGCGGTTAATTTGAAGAGCTTTGTACGTGCCGGACATTTGGTACCCGGAGGTATCAGCGGTCTTACGCTCCTGACACAGCGAATTGCTGCAAGATACTGGTCTATATCAGTGCCATATGCTCCTATTTACTTGATGTTTAATGCAGTTCCGATCGCTATCAGTCTACGTCATTTGGGGAAAAAATTTACGCTGTATTCGATTGTTATGATTGTACTGAACAGTATTTTTACCGATATGATGCCGGATATTACGATTACATATGAGCTTCCGCTGATTAGTATCTTTGGTGGTATTATTAATGGAGTGGTTATCTCGATGTGTCTGTTAGCCAATGCTACAAGTGGCGGCACAGACTTCATAGCTGTCTATTTGTCTGTAAAGAAAAATGTAGATGCATTTAATTATATTCTGGCATTCAATGTGGTTACACTCAGCATATCGGGTCTGCTATTTGGGTGGGATACCGCACTGTATTCTATTATCTTTCAGTTTACATCTACACAGGTCGTAGGTGTTCTGTATCGCAGATATCATCAGGATACGCTTTTGATTATTACGGATAAGCCCAAGGAATTGGTTGAGGCTATCAATCGTGCGACACATCATGGTGCCACTTTGTTTAAGGGAGAGGGATGCTTCGAGCAGAAGGAACGTAACCTGGTATATTGTGTGGTATCAGGAGATGAAGTAAAAAAGGTTCGGACGCTGATCCGGGAGCTGGATGACCATGCATTTGTCAATGTGATTCGAACGGAGCAGATGAGTGGTAGATTCTATCATCCCCCGAGTGAATAAGATAGTATATATATTTGCAGAAGTGGAAAAATATGATATAATCATGTGGTTAATGAATTATTTTATAGAAAGTGTGAGGAAAAAATATGCGTAATGTAGCATTGATTACGGGAATTACCGGACAAGATGGATCCTATTTGGCAGAACTGCTTTTGGAAAAGGGCTACGAAGTACATGGTATCATTCGACGCCACAGCAGTATCAGCACAGAGAGAATTGATCATTTGTATTATGATAAAGAAGTACGTGACAAGACTTTGTTTTTACACCATGGAGATTTGACGGATTCCTCCAATCTAAATCGTTTGATAGAACAGATTCAGCCTACAGAGATTTATAATCTTGCAGCTCAGTCTCATGTAGCTGTGTCTTTTGAAGTGCCGGAGTACACGGCAGAGACTACAGGTATTGGAACATTGCGTTTGCTTGATGCAATCAAGAAGACCGGTGTTAATTGCAAGTTTTATCAGGCGTCTACCTCAGAGCTTTTCGGAGGACTTCCGGAGACAGCACCACAGAGTGAGAAGACTCCTTTTTATCCAAAGAGTCCTTACGGAGCAGCAAAGCTCTATTCCTATTGGATTACTGTCAATTATCGTGAAGCTTATCATGTATTTGCATGTAATGGTATTTTATTCAACCATGAGTCACCAAGACGTGGTGAGACCTTTGTAACCAGAAAGATTACAAGAGCAGTATCCTCTATCGTTGCTGGAAAGCAGGAAAAGCTTTCTCTTGGTAATCTGGATGCAAAGCGTGACTGGGGATTTGCGGGCGATTACGTGGAAGGAATGTGGAGAATTCTTCAACAGGAGAAGCCCGGTGATTATGTTTTGGCAACCAATGAAACGCACACCGTACGTGAATTTGTAGAGGTAGCCTTTGGAGAAGTTGGTATCAAGATTAATTGGAAGGGTGCCGGCGTTGGAGAAAAAGGTTATGATGCTAAGACAGGAAAGCTTTTGGTGGATGTTAATCCAAAATATTTCCGTCCGGCAGAGGTTGAGTTCCTTTGGGGCGATTGCTCTAAGGCTGAGAAAGAGCTTGGCTGGAAGAGACAGGTAGATTTCCCTCATCTTGTTGGCATGATGATGGATTCCGATATGCAGACGATTGCAGGTATGACGACAAAGGAATATCTTGCGAAAAGTCATGTAAAGGATAAAAAAGAAGAATAGAAGGCGATTACCATGGATAAGAATGCAAAGATTTTTGTTGCCGGTCACAGAGGACTGGTTGGTTCCGCAATTGTAAGGAATCTAGAAGCAAAAGGATATACGAATATTGTAAAGAGAACGCATGCAGAACTCGATTTGACCGATCAGAGAGCGGTTACGGATTTTTTTGAAAAGGAAAAGCCGGAGTATGTAGTTCTTGCTGCAGCAAAGGTTGGAGGTATCAATGCGAACAATACCACTCCTGCAGATTTCATCTACATCAATTCACAGATTCAGTGCAATGTGATTAAGTGTGCGCATGACTATAAAGTAAAGAAGCTTCTGTTTTTGGGAAGCACATGTATCTATCCGAAAATGGCTCCGCAGCCGATTCCAGAGGATGCTTTATTAACAGGTTCCCTGGAGGAGACGAACGAAGCGTATGCAATCGCTAAAATTTCCGGTTTGGAGATGTGTAAATTCTTCAAGAGACAGTATGGTGATGATTTTATCAGCTGCATGCCAACGAATCTTTATGGACCACATGATAATTACGACTTACAGAATTCACATGTTATGCCGGCTATGATTCGCAAGTTCCACGAAGCAAAGGTCAATGGGGATGCCAAGGTAGAGCTTTGGGGTACCGGTTCTCCACTGCGTGAGTTTTTGCATGTGGATGATATGGCAGATGCTTGTGTTTTCCTGCTGGAGAATTATAGTGGAGAGCAGCATGTCAATATCGGTACGGGTAAGGAAGTTACCATTAAGGAGCTTGCTGAGACGGTACAGAGAATTGTAGGCTTCCCCGGTGAGATCGAATGGAATTCCGCGATGCCGGATGGCACACCAAGAAAACTGACGAATGTGGATAAGCTCCATGCGTTGGGCTGGAAACATAAGATTGAACTCGAAGAGGGAATCAAGCAGGCGTATCAGTGGTACGCAGAGAATTATCAAAAGTAAATCAGATCCATAGGGCGCTTCAGTTGAAGTGCCCTTTTAAGAATTTGGAGATATATCTATGGCATTATTATTACCGGCTATTCTCACAATTTATTTTCTGGAAAAGAATAGACAAAAAAGAATGCTCCTTTTTTATCCTGCGTTGGCGTTAGCAATGCTGGCTTTTTTGCGTTGCGGAAATGGTATTCCGGCAGGCGTGTTTGTGGCTTATGCGGTAGTTCTTATTTTTCAGGAAGAAGATACAAAGAATAAGACATCCAAATATAGTTTGGCGGCTTCGGTATTCTGTCTCATTATTCTATTTTTAATGAATGGTAATCTTCCATCCTATCTCAATTCGGTTACTCGTTCAGAATCACTTTATGGAATTGGAAGGGATGAGATGCTGGTAATGGAAGAGTTAAGCAGCGAGGAGAATCTTACCGGAGTTGTGGCACCGAAAAAGCTGGCTCCGTATCTGCAGGTATATGACGGAAGGCTGAAAACGCCTTATGCTTATATCGATGAAGAGGATGGCGTAACACTTATCGGTAATGCAGACAAGCTTTATACTGAAATGAGAAAACATGATTTTGATACAGAGGAACTGACATCGCTTGCCAGACAGGAAAACTGTAATTTCATTGTTCTCGATAACGGATATCATTATCCGTCGGTCACTCTTAGTACGTATGATTTTGAGAAAATGGATACCATAGGTGATTATGATATCTATCAGGATATGAGGTAAAGAGACGGTTATGATTGCAAAAATACTTTTAAGTATTGCATTATGGTATATATTGAGTTTCTGCATCGGTCTTATTTTGGAGGATTCCGTAAAGGGTGGGCAGAAGACTGCAAAGCGCCTTGTTTCCGGGAGCATTCTTTTGCTTGCGATTCTGGGTGTTCTTTCCTGTATTTTAAAGCTGGCTGGTGGCACACTGCATCTATTGGCATTGCTTTTTATTTCGATGGCTGTTGTGATCGCTGTGGCAGCAGTTATTATGCGTAGAAAAGAAATATGTCGGGGATTTCAATTGACGATAAAGACATGGAGAATCGCAGAATGGCTGTTGTTTGGCGGTATCGGCCTGCAGATTCTTATTACGATTCTCTTTACTCAGAATGATTTTGCGGTAACTTCGTTACTTGCAGAATTTACCTGGTGCTACCAGATGGATGCCATGCCTGACTGGAGTCATCTTTCGATTACGTTGTTTGCATCCTGGGGAAGACTATTGCAGGTTCCTCCGGTTATCCTAATCCAGACATTTGGCGGACTGATCTTTTTGCCACTGTGCTACCTTAACTATGCATGGCTGGGAGAAACAATGTTTCCGGAGAGCAGAAAGAAACGATTGATCTTTCTTGCGGCCATATGGGGGCTCCTGGTATTTGGAAGTGGTTATGATATCAATTTTTCATTTATGAAAGGGGAAACCGTATTTCTCGGACTTTTATTCCCATCTATGATCCGCATTTTGTGGAAATGGAAAGATACCGCGATGAGACATAATGCAGGTTCCATGACAATACTCTTAATTGCGTGTGCATATGTAGGAAAAGAGCCGTTAATCGGTGGAGTACTTACCGTTCTGGTGGTATTTCTGGTTACAGCATTGGAAGTACCGATGATGAAGGTAATGGATAAATTATCGGATCAGAAAGAGGTTCCGTTATTTCAAGATCGTATCTTAGTGGAAAGCGAGGAAGATGATTTTATGAATTCAAAGAAAGGAAAACTGTTATTCTGGGGTTATTTCATCTTAATTCCTATTTTACTTGCCCTGATATTTTGCATTTTTAAGCTAAATACAAAGATTAACAGTGTTTATGAATATACGCAGGAGATGACTACAGCATTATCGGATATTAAGGCGGCTGTTGCAAAACAGAATGAGGCTGATAATCAGAATCCTTCGATTAGTGGGGACTCCATCAGTGGAGACAGTGTCAGTGGAGAGCGTATTGTGGATGGAGATGCAAATCATGACACGATTGAGAGCGTTAGTACAAATGGTAATTTGAATTCCGGTCGGAAAGAAGGCTATATTCTGAACTGTTTTGCAGAGGCAGACGGAAAAAGCTTTGTCACCTATGACACCGGAAGTGATAAGTATTATCGAATCTATCAATGTGATGTAAATGAGGATGCCGGTGGATTAAGCTACATTATAGAAGACTCGGCTGGTAATCTTACGGTAATCGATGGTGGCTATTATGGAGACGGTATCCATCTGAAGAACTTTCTCCTGTCACATGGTGGCAAGGTATCAGCTTGGTATCTGACGCATCCGCATTACGACCATATTGGTGCCTTCCTTTATTGCAGAAAAGAAGCAAGCGAGGAGATACAGATTGATAAGGTGTATTACTCGCCATTCACAGATGATTTTGCACAGAGTACAGGCGAAGCAGAACAAAATCTGGAGTACGAGGCATTCGATTATGACGAATTTGAAGAGATTCGAAAAAATACTCCGGATATAGAATTTATTCCAATGAAGAGCGGAGATATCATTGATGAGAATGGAATTTCGTTTACGTGTTTATCAGCATTCTCTCCTTCTGTCGATAATGTTAATGATAATTCACTCGTTTTGAAGATTACCATGAATGGTATCTCTATGATGATTACCGGGGATATTACAGAAGAGACGGTAGATCGTATGGTTTCAGAATATGGAGAGGATTCAGAAAATTGGAATGTGAATTTTTTACAGATTCCTCATCATGGTTATACTGGTGCCGGAGAGAGACTATATGACTTAACACAGCCGGAATTTGCATTATTAGACTGTTCCACGACAGAATATAGTACCAACACGCTAGGCATTACGTCAGAAACCGTTGCAAAGCTTCATGACCGTGGAATTGGAATTATCAAACGTTTTGAAGGAACCAATGTTATACTGATTAAGTAATCGGAACGGAGTTTGTTATGATATCGATTTTGATCTGTATCTTGATGATAGGATTTAATTTCCTGTTATATTTCATTATAGGCTCACTCATCGTAGGGAGAAATAGAAAGGAGTATTCGGTGACTCTTTCTATTCTCGCAGGCTTCTTTTTGTATTATAGTCTGTTTACCTGTGTTTGTGTTCCCATCATGTACCGTTGGAGACCACTATCCATGCTTACAAGGATATGGAGTATTGTCATCATACTTCTCCTCATGGTATCGGTCATTTTAAACCGAAAGGTATGGATTGCAAAGTCGAGTGAAGTATTCGAAAGCCTTAAGAAGAATCGATGGTTTTTTGTTGGTATTGCGCTTATAGTACTTGTTCAGACCTTAATCATTTTGTACAACTACCAATTTACTTTAGATGCGGCTTACTATGTAGCAAATGTAACAACTTCCATTCAGACGGATTCCATGAATATATATGACCCTTATACCGGGGACTGGCAGGATCATTTTGAGATGCGCTATTTCTTTGCCACCTATCCAATGAATGATTCTGTCATGTGTCAACTGTTTCCCATCCATCCTCTTATGCAGACAAAAATCATTATGGCTTCTGTTGCTGTTCTTTTGACGAATCTGCTGTATTACATGATTGGAAAGGAGTTATTTGGAGACAAGAAACAACCAATCTTTTGGATGATGGTATTTGCGGCAATCATGAACTTTAACTTTATTACAATCTATACCTCATCCAACTTCTTGATTACAAGAACGTACGAAGGTAAGAGCCTGTTGGGCAATGTTGTTTTACCGGCAATCTTATATCTTTATATTCGTTTATTGAGAGAACATAAGAACAGAAGAGACTGGCTCCTGCTTTTCTTGGTGTGCTTTGGATCAACCGTATTATCGAGTTCTTCCAATATGCTGGTGCCAGCTGCGGTTTCCCTCCTGTTCCTACCGCTTGCCCTCATGAAAAAGGACTGGAAGATCATACCACGTTTCTTTGTGTGTATCCTCCCATGCCTTATTATGCTTGTAGTGTATGTTGCCTATGTCAAAGGATACTTTGTATTCTACACAGCCCCCAGGTGAGGTTCGTTCACACAAAATAAAGTGTAGTAGAAAGGAGATGCCATGCAAACTTTATCGGTTACGGAGTATGGATTGTATTATATGCAGTTGTGTTTGCAGTATTATTCGGAGCACTGTGCGTATTTTTTGTTTTATGTGGCATCCTTGTTGTTTTTAATACGAAAGGGAAGCAAAAGAGAGAAGCTGATTTTTCTTCCCAGCGCGGGATTACTGCTGTTGACGGTATTTAATCCTGTATTTCCGGTTGTGATTAACCGTATTTTTGATGTAAATAAAGAATACTATCGCTTTTTCTGGATTCCGCCAGTTGTGATTCTGGTCTCGTATGTAGCTGCAAGACTGACCGAGTATCGGAAGGGAATGGGAAAGGTGTTCGTGGTAGTCTCTGTGGTGGCTATCCTTGTGACAGGCGGCAATTATGTATATGCAGGTGGATATGTGAAGTCGCCGAATATCTATAAAATGCCGACCGAGATTCCCACAGTATCGGAAATGATTCATGAGGATTCCAAGGTGGAGTATCCGCGTGTGGTCTTTGAGTATGATTTTAATATGCTGATGAGACAGTACGATGCTACGATATTGCTGGCGGCGGATAGAGAAGCCTATTTACATGCAGTTAGTGGAACTATGACAATGGAAGAGATATTGTCACAGGACAATTATGTAAACCGACTTCTGGCAGTTGTTGCTTTGAATATTGAGATTAGTAAAGATGAATTTCGGAAAGGTCTCGATCAGACGAATACCGAGTATGTTGTAGTATCGAGTCTCAGTCCGATTACTGAGTATTTGGAAGAATGCGGCCTTCGATTGGTAGGAACCACCGAGAATCATTCCGTTTACCATTATGACTTGAAGGAACCCAAGGAATTTGTTCTGCCTGATTATTCAGAAGTATGGGAGAATTATTAGGCAAAGAGAGGTATATTATGTTAACCATATTCACACCAACCTATGAACGTGTAAAATTGTTGTCTCGTGTATATGAGAGTCTGCTTCGTCAGACATGTCATGAATTTGTCTGGCTGATTGTGGATGATGGTTCTACGGATGGAACAGGACAACTTGTTCAGGAATGGCAGAAAGAACAGAAGATTACGATTCGATATGAGTATTGTGAGAATGGCGGTAAAATGCGCGCTCATAATACCGGAGTACGACTTTGTGATACAGAGCTTTTTTTGTGCGTGGATTCCGATGATTATTTGACGGATACAGCGGTTGAGGAGATTATGGGACTCTGGGAACATAAAAGGGCGAAAGAGTATGCAGGGATTGTGGCGCATAAAGGTGAGGATGAGAAGACCCCTTTATTTCATGAGGAGTTTCCAGATGTTACGGTCTCTACGCTGGGAAACCTATATCACAGCGGTTTCCATGGTGAAACAACACTTGTATTCCGTACCGAAATTCTTAAGAAATATTTATTTCCCGAGATTCCGGGGGAAAAATATGTGCCAGAAGACTATATTTATGATAAAATTGATAAAGAATACCAACTGATTGTCCTGCCTAAGGTTCTGACGGTTTGTGAGATCGTGACGGGTGGTTATACCGAAGGAGCGGCAAAGCTGCGAAGGGAGAATCCAACTGGTTGGTTTTTGTATTATGAACAACGGGCTTCCTGGGAGCCTGTTTCCGTGCGAAGGTTGAAATATATCAGTCATTATATGCGCTTTGCA
The DNA here is from genome assembly GCA_964481705.1 of uncultured Lachnospiraceae bacterium. Taxonomy (GTDB): domain Bacteria; phylum Bacillota; class Clostridia; order Lachnospirales; family Lachnospiraceae; genus CAYZUC01. The sequence continues at coordinate 45,020 of CAYZUC010000001.1, read as the reverse complement.
AAGCTTTTGGGCAGGAATGTCTGGAAGGAGAGCACTTTGTCAAAAGGGGCTCTGCTGCTTGGACTGCCGGGAGAACTGCTTTTGTATCTGGCTGATAAAACGTGAGGTGTGAACATTGAAGAGAAGAGAAGCCTATCGAAGGTTTTATGTACTGGCGGTTGCAGCCCTGATGGTTGCAGTTCAGACCGGTATGATATATGTGATTCTGCATTACAATTATAATCAGGATCTCAGGACACAGTTGTATCTGAGAGGTCACTTGTTTGTACTCGTTTTGTACGCATTGGTTTTGATTATTTTAGGAAGAGTATTTGGTGGACTGCTGGTAGGATTTCGTAAAAATAGTGAAGTGATGTTTTCGCAGATTTTTACAACAATTGGAGCGAACTTTGTCTTTTATCTGGAAATGATGATGCTCTCTTATAAATTTCCTACTCCGGTTCCCTTGTTTGGAACCACGCTTTTGCAGATTTTATTTGCAGCATTCCTGATCTATGTATCCGGGCGTCTTTATCAGAAACTGTTTCGTCCCTATGATGTGTTGCTTGTCTATCAGGGAGACTCCACGGAGAATTTCCTTGAAAAGCTCAAAACCAGACGGGATCAGTTCCATATCCGTGATTCCATTTGCGCGAAGGAAGAACTGACAAAGATTTATGAGAAAATAAATGAGAATGACACGATTATGTTATGGGATCTTCCCGTGGCACTCCGGAATCAGATTTTCAAGTATTGTTATGATAACTCGAAGAGAATCTATGTAATGCCAAAGATTTCTGACATTATTCTGAATGGTTCCAAGCCGGTACATCTATTTGATACTCCATTGCTGTTGACAGAAGGGAATCCACTTCAGTATGAGGAGCGGATCATCAAACGTACCATTGATATTGTATTATCACTGCTGTTCATTATTCTTACCTCGCCGATTATGCTGGTTACTGCAATTTTGATAAAGCTATATGATCGAGGTCCGGTTTTATATAAGCAGATTCGGTGCACGAAGAACAACCGTGAGTTTGAAATCTATAAGTTCCGAAGCATGATTGTGGATGCTGAGAAAGTCGGCGCTCCGGTACTTGCAAAGGAGCACGATAATCGTATTACACCGATCGGAAGGGTAATACGCAAGGTTCGAATTGATGAGCTTCCGCAGTTTTTCAATGTGTTAAAGGGAGATATGTCGTTTGTAGGTCCCAGACCGGAGCGACCGGAATTTATCCGTCAATATATGAAGGACATGCCGGAGTTTTCCTACCGCGTGAAGGTGCGTGCCGGAATTACCGGTTATGCTCAGCTCTATGGAAAATACAATACGCTTCCATATGACAAACTAAAGCTGGACTTGTATTATATCGAGCAGTATTCTATTGGATTGGATCTCAAGTTGATGATCCTTACCTTTAAGATTCTGTTTACCATGGAAAGTACAGAAGGAGTAAAGGAAGGTGATGACCGACCATGAACGACAAGCTGGTAAGCATTGTGATTCCGGTTCATAATACGGAAGCCTATATTGAAGATACCATTCTGTCTATTAAGAGCCAAACGTATCAGGATTGGGAGTTGATTCTGGTAGATGACGGTTCGACAGATGCCAGTCGTGCGAGGATGGAAAGCTTTTTGTGTGATAAGATACGTTTAGTGACTTTTGAGAAAGCACATGGCGCCGCGTTTGCCAGAAATGCCGGAATACAGAAAGCAGAAGGACGATATCTTGCCTTTTTGGATGCTGATGATTTATGGGATCCCGAGAAGCTGGAACGACAGCTGAAGTTCTGTGAAGAGACACATGCTGGTTTTACCTTTACCGGATATGAGTTTGCAGGTTCTGATGGAATCGGAGTCGATAAAATTGTTCAGGTGCCTTCAAAGCTGGACTATCGTCAGGCACTTAAGAATACAACTATTTTCACAAGTACGGTATTATTTGATACCACCAAGGTACCGATAGGTCTGATTCAGATGCCGGAGGTACCAAGCGAGGATACTGCGACCTGGTGGCAGATACTACGAAGCGGTTATACAGCTTATGGACTTAATCGTGCACTTACACTCTACAGAAGGAGTCATGGGACGTTGTCCTCCAATAAGCTGACTGCCATTAAGCGGGTATGGAATTTGTATCGAAATGTTGAAAAACTGAATCCGCTCTATAGTGCGTACTGCTTTTGCTTTTATGCGTTACATGCTGTTTGGAGGAGATTATGACACTACAGGTATTGCTGTCAGCCATGTACTTAGAGGATTACCATTATATTGACAGACTCGGTATAACAGGAGATGCGATCGTAATCAATCAATGCGATATGGATTCCGAGGAGGTAATAAAGGAAGATAATCGGGTAGTAGACTATGTGTGCTCTACAGCGCGAGGATTGAGCAGAAGCCGTAATCAAGCCATTCGTAGGGCAGGTGCGGATGTTTGCATATTGTGTGATAATGATGTAGAATATGTGCAGGATTACAGGACACTGATCTTGCAGTCCTTTGAGGAGTATCCGGACGATGATATTCTCGTTTTTTTTATTGAGAGAAAAGAGAGACATCAGCCGGTTTTTTCAAAATCAAAAAAGATGAATTATCTTTCGGTTATGAAGATTTTCTCTCCGGAGATTGCATTTCGAAGGGAAAGCATCAGAAAGCTGTCTTTTCAGGAGGAGTTTGGTGCCGGAGCAAAGTACGGTATGGGGGAAGAGAATATTTTTCTTTATGATGCGTTACGAAGCGGACTGTCCGTGAGATATGTGCCGATTCGGATTGCAGGACTGATTGAGACAGAATCCACATGGTTTACAGGATATACAGAAAAGTTTTTTCGAGACAGGGGTGCAAATTATTATGCCATGACGCGGCATTGGTATTGGCTGCTAATCTGGCAATTTGCGATTCGGAAACGGAAAATTTATCAAGAGGAACCAGGTGAAGATGGAAAAATAGGCATGTTGCGCGCGGTGAAGAGGATGTTTGATGGGAAAAGGGAGTACGCAGCTTATGAGAATATTTCTGATCGGTGATTACACAACAGGAACAGGGCCTGCGAATGTGACGAGGGATTTGCTTAAGAATCTGCCGTCTGACACCTTATACCTAAGGCATTGGAACAAGGTATTTCGTACCATTGAGATTGTTTTTGGGGTTCCCAAATCAGACGTTATTGTGTTATCCGGTTATTCACGCCAGAATCTGCTGGCACTTCGGATAGCTGCATTTTATCATAAACCGACCTGCTATCTTATGCATGGCTGCGTGGAGTATGAAAACGAGATCAATGATGTAGTAGATACGAACATGAATCATGTTGAACGAAAGACACTGCAGGGAGCGGATTTGATTCTGGGTGTCTCCAGACAGTTTCGCGATTGGCTGAAGGAGTATTATCCGGAGCACGCTACGAAAATCGGACATCTGACCAATGGAGTAGATTGGAGAAGAATGCGTGAAAGAGCAACCGCTGACCGCAGAGATCCAAAGCAGATTTTTTCCGTAGGAGGAGGGATGCCTAGAAAGAGGATTCGCGTCCTTTGTAAAGCAATCGAACTCCTAAATAAGAGAGGCTTTGGACTGAGACTTGTCGTAGCAGGAGACAGCGGTAAGGATACGGAGGAAATTCATTCCTATCCATTTGTCGAAGACGTTGGTCTCGTCTCACAAAAAGAGATATGGAGGTACTATCATACATCCACTATCTTTGTACAGAATAGCTGCTTTGAGACATTTGGGCTGGCTCCCCTGGAGGCACTCTTATCCGGATGCGATATATTGGTATCGAGGGCAGTCGGAGCCATATCCATTTTTCGGGAGATGATACCGAGCGATGTTATTCAGAATCCGGAGGATCCGGAGGAGATTGCGGAGAAGCTTGCGTATTTGCTGGAGCATGAGAACCATTCCAGATTATTGGTAGAATTAGATAAGGAGTCGACTTCATGGGAAGCACGAGCAAAGGAATTACAGACTATATTGAGCCAGTTAAAAGAAAAGAAATCATAAATTGGGTGGCTTTGGTACTCCTAATGATTTTTTACGGAGGGACATGGCTGTCACCAAAGTTTTATCATGTGACTGAGATTTACAACACATCGATTGTATTTGTAATCTGTACCATTTTGTTTCTTAATAATGTGAGATGGTGGGATAAGCTTAAGAAGAGAGATTTTGATCTCTATCTTTTACTTGCAATATTGATTCTTGCTGTGGTGAATCTGTTTTTGATTGGTTCACATAAGGGGTGTATCCTGATTCTTGCGGATTTCCTTTTGGTATGGTATATGAGTAGTGAGGTAAGGTTTACGGGACTCCAGATGAAAGTACTATCGTACTTTTTCTTTGGAGTGTTTTTTGTGTGGTTTTGTTATGACCTGGCCTTTCGTTATAATTCGAATACAGGCGCAACAGTCACGGTTTTCTCCCTGTTTTGTGCCATGGTTTTTCTTGTTCAGATTACGGAACGAAAGGAAATCTATGGTCTGTTTTTGGTTATGGCAATTTTGCGTACCACGAATCTTGTTTTATGGCATCTTGCACGTGGGGCATTTCTCGCTCTGTTCTTGTTCTTGTTCTTCTATTATGTGATTCCGAAGAAATGGTGGGAGAATCGTAAGCTTTATACGTTTCTGTCCTTTTTTGTATGTCTTGGTTCCTTACTCTTTGTTTTTTCCTATGTAGCACTGGCGCAGACAGGAATGAATTTTCAGATGCCCTTCTTCTATAAAAGCTTATTCTCCGGAAGAGAGAAGATCTGGATGGAAGTGTGGAATATGTGGAAACAACATATGTTTACAGGGATTGGTTCTGGATACAAGCTGGAATCCTTCTTCGAATATAATATTCATAATGCTATGTATGATATCTTGGCTGTTCATGGGCTTCCTGTCTTTATTGGAAGCGTCATTTTGATTATCAGACGATTGTTAGCAGGAGGGAAAAGTTTAATCAAAAATCGTTACGGAAGACTGGCAGGTTCTGCTTTGTTTGCTATCTTTCTGGAATCCTTTATTGATATGGATCTTATGTGGGCAAATTATTCTCCCGTCTTGATTTTCCTGCTTGCCATCATATTTGCTGAGAGGGAAATAGTAGATGAAAAAAGGTAAGTACAGTTATCTCTTTGGGAATATGGCATTGTTCACCATCAGCAATTTTGTGTCCAAGATTTTGGTCATGCTGCTGGTTCCCTTTTATACGAATGTGCTCAGTTTGTCAGAGTATGGAATTGCAGATGTTATGCAGGCAACATTATTACTGACAGTTCCTTTGCTGACCATGAATATTGGAGAGGCAGCACTTCGATTTGGACTCGAAGAAGAAGGACAGCAGGACAATATCCTAAGGATTGGTTTGAAGTATGTCGGGCGGAGTATCGCTGTGGTTGGTGTCGTATGCATGGCAGCAGCTTTTCTTCTGCCACAGGAGGAACTCCGTGTCTTTGCGGTTCTCTTTCTGGGATTATTTATCTGCAATTCCTTTTATGAGTTTATGATTCTCTACTGTCAGGGAACGGAAAAGGTAAAGATCATGATTACCGGAAGTGTATCCTGTACGCTTCTTGTTATCTTAAGTAACCTGTATTTTCTTCTCGTGCTGCGAATTGGACTTTATGGCTATCTCTATTCGCAAATGATCAGCTTTGCGGGAGCGGGACTTCTGATGTTTTCGATGATAGGTGGATTTCGAAAGACTGCACAGGCAAGACGTAATCCGCAGCTGGAAAAGGAAATGTTTCATTATGGAAAATCCATGCTGTTGTATTCTACCTCCAGTTGGGTGAATAACGCCATGGATCGTTATTTTGTCTTAGCCATGTGTGGTACGGCAGTGAATGGACTTTATGGGGTTGCCTATAAAATACCTGCGATTATGAATGTATTTCAGAGAATTTTTGCACAAGCATGGCAGATGTCTGCAACAAAGAGCTATAAAGAGGAAGACAGTGCTCAGTTTTTTTCTACCATGTATCGTACCTATCAGGCATTCATGACTGTGATCTGTTCGTTTCTGATTTTTGCCGTACGTTTTGTAGCGTGGTTTTTATTTGCAAAAGATTTTTATCAGGCATGGATTCTGGTGCCTCCACTTGTGATATCTGTAGTATTTGGCGCGTTGACAGGATTTTTGGGCTCCATCTGTCTGGCATATAAAGATGGAAAAAGCATGGGAATTGCTACCATGGTTGGCGCAGTTGTAAATATTGTATTGAATTATTTCGGTATTCGATTGATAGGAGCCGAGGGAGCCGCTATTGCCACAATGATTTCGTATTTTGTCATGTATTTTATTGCCTTTTTAAAGGTTCAGAAGCATGTGAGGCTGCAGATTACCTGGAAGAGGGACGTGATTGCTTATGGTATCCTGGTTCTACAGATGGTGGTCATGAGTATGAGTCTGCCATTTGACTGGCTCATAAATGGAATTGCTTTTTGCCTGCTTTTTTGTATGTATGGAAGAGAAATGGTAAAAATAATCAGAAAGGGGCTTCGTAAGAATGAGCAGTAAAAAATGTCTGATTGCAAACCGAGTTTTTGTATCAGTAGTCGCTCTTCTTTTTGCGACCAGCTTTCTAACACAGAAACTCTACAGTATGACGAATCGATATGCATCTCTCCTGGCGTTTGCTGCGCTTTTTGCATTATTTATCGCATATACGGATATGAAAAGTATTTGGAAGAAGCGGGATGTGGAGTTTTTTATTATGTGCATCACAGATGTGCTTGCACTTCTGTTTTTGTTTTTGATTCAATCACATAAGGGAGCGATACTGACGGTTGTGAATCTGATGTTCGTGCTTTATCTCTCCAATAAGGTCAAGTTTACAAAACAGCAGTTTTTTGCGCTGACTCTGTGTGGTGGGCTGTCTTTTCTGCCATGGTTTGGGCTTGTGAAGCTGGAATATAATCATAATATGGTAGGTTTGGTTTTTTTGATTATTACGATTCTTGGATTGCTGTTATTTGAGCATTACAAAGAGGAAGGAAAACAAAAATACTTGTGTTCTGTCCAATTTCTATTATACATGACGGGATTGCTCTTTATGATATTGTATCATGCCAGATGTGCCATTGCCGGTATTCTGGTATTTGGAGTGCTTTATCTCTTAACACCATGGATGAACCGAAGGAAGTGGACAATTCCAGTGCTTGCTTTCCTGATGACGATAGGAAGTGTTTTGTTTACTTATCTCTATACCATATTAGGCAGGCTGGGGATGAATCTTGTTATTTTGTATAAAGATATTTTCTCTGGTAGAGAAGAAATCTGGAAAGAGCTGTGGACTGCTTTTTTACAGAGTCCCGTGACAGGTATTGGTTCTGCTTATGAGATGAAGAGCTTCTTCCTGTTTGAGGTTCATAATGGATTATTTGATATTCTTGTGGTTCATGGAATTGTGGTATTTACGGCTGTTCTCTGGCTGCTTATACGCAGGCTGCTTGCATGCTCTTTAAAGGGTGAGATATCACTTTTACAGAGAATCGCTTTTTCAGGAGTGTATGCAATTCTTTTTACATCCTTTTTTGAGAATTTCTTTATTGTACCACCTTATTTATTGATATTTTTTGTACTGCTGACGCTGATTACATCAGAAAATCCCTTTACTTGTACTAATGAAGGAAATTTGGTATAATCATCTGGAATTAGGAAAGAAATGAATGGAAGTATATATAGATGAAGAAAATAGTGAACAATAAGGCACTTATGATACGAAGGCTGACCTTGATTTTTTATGATATTCTGGCGATTATTGCTGCGAATGCGCTGGGACTTCTGATGCGCTTTGATTTTACGTACAGTCACATTACAAGTCCGGTATGGCAGGAGTATATCTGGAAGTATCTGCCTGTCAATATTATCACAACAATTATCCTTTTCTTTGTATTTCATCTCTATCAGAGCTTGTGGAGCTATGCCGGTATTACAGAGGCAGCATCGCTGCTTGCTGCATGTGTGGCTTCCGCAGTCTGTCAGACGGTGGGAATGCTCGCGATGGGTTATCGAATGCCCCGTACCTATTACTTTGGGTATGGGATGTTTTTGGTGGTGTTGGTCGGCATTAGCCGATTTTCTTATCGTTTTATCCGAACCTTTATTCAGAAGCGCTCCGCCAAGGCCATAAATAAGAATGTTATGGTTATTGGTGCCGGTGAGGCAGGGAACTCTTTGATTCGTGAGATGAACACTTCTAAATTCATTCAAAAGAGCGTTTTGTGTGTAATTGATGATGACCGTTCCAAAATCGGAAACTATATCCATGGAGTTAAGGTAGTTGGTGGAAAAGAAGAGATTATCGAGAGTGCGGCTCAATATGACATTGATGAGATCATTATTGCCATGCCCTCCGCATCCCGTAAGGATATCAAAGAGATTATTGACATATGTAAAGAGACAAAATGTGAATTAAAAACGCTGCCTGGTATTTACCAGCTTGTGAATGGTGAGGTCAATGTCAGTCAGCTCCGCAGAGTTGATGTTGTTGATTTGTTGGGTCGAGACAGCATACAGGTCGATTTGGATTCGATTATGAATTACGTGAATGGGAAGGTGGTTCTGGTCACAGGAGGCGGCGGTTCCATAGGAAGTGAGCTTTGCCGTCAGATAGCTACAAAGAATCCGAAGCAGCTTATTATTGTAGATATTTATGAAAATAGTGCGTATGATATCCAGCAGGAATTGATTCTGAAGCACCCGCATCTGAACTTAAAGGTATTAATTGCTTCGGTTCGGAATACGAATCGTATGGAGGATATTTTTCAGACGTATCGACCTAATATTGTCTATCATGCAGCAGCACATAAGCATGTGCCATTGATGGAGGACAGTCCGAATGAAGCGATTAAGAATAATGTCATGGGTACCTGGAAGACAGCTCAGGCGGCAGTAAATAGTGGTGTTGATAAGTTTGTCATGATTTCCACAGACAAAGCCGTAAATCCGACCAATATTATGGGCGCATCCAAGCGAATCTGTGAGATGATCGTGCAGTCCTATAACCACCGTTCCAAAACGGATTTTGTTGCTGTTCGTTTCGGTAATGTATTGGGAAGCAACGGAAGTGTAATTCCTCTGTTTCGTAAACAGATTGCAGCTGGTGGTCCGGTAACGGTGACGCATCCGGATATTATCCGCTATTTTATGACCATACCGGAAGCGGTCTCTCTGGTGTTACAGGCAGGAGCTTATGCGAAGGGTGGAGAAATCTTTATTTTAGATATGGGAGAACCCGTAAAGATTTTAGATCTTGCTAAGAACTTGATTCGTTTGTCCGGCTATGTACCGGGAGAAGATATTGAGATAGAATTTACCGGCTTACGACCAGGTGAGAAGTTATATGAGGAGCTCCTGATGAAGGAAGAAGGCATGCAGGAGACAGCAAATAAGCTGATTCATATTGGTAAACCAATTGAATTTGATGAGGAGGAATTCTTCGAAAAGCTCGAGGAACTTCGTGAAGAATCAAAAGAAGAAAAGGCTGATATTAAGGCATGGGTTCAGGAGCTTGTGCCGACCTACCAGTATCATAGGGAAGGAAGTAATAGCAATGAGTGAGAAGAAGATTTTTTTGAGTAGTCCAACTATACATGGAGAGGAGCAAAAATATATACAGGAAGCTTTTGATACAAACTGGGTGGCGCCACTTGGAGCGAATGTAGACGGATTTGAACATGATATGGAGGAGTATACAGGATGTGGTCACGCAGCAGCGTTGGTGAGTGGAACATCGGCTATTCATATGGCATTGAAGCTGTGTGGTGTAAAAAGGGATGATGTTGTTTTATGCTCGTCACTTACCTTTAGTGCAACTGCCAATCCTATCACGTACGAAGGAGCGATTCCTGTATTTATTGATAGTGAAGAAGAGACTTGGAATATGGATCCAAAGGCGCTGACGCTTGCATTTGAGAAATATCCGAATGCCAAAGCGGTTATCCTCGCAAATCTTTATGGAACACCAGCTAAGCTTACCGAGATCAAGGCCATTTGTGCAGAACATCAGGTACCATTTATTGAAGACGCTGCAGAGTCACTCGGCGCTACCTTACATGGACAGATGACAGGTACTTTTGGTGATGTCGGTATTTTCTCATTTAATGGGAATAAGATTATCACAACCTCGGGAGGCGGTATGCTTGTCTGCAAGGATGAGGAAAAGGTGAAAAAGGTACGCTTCTGGTCAACACAATCAAGAGAGAAATTTCGTCATTATGAGCATAAAGAAATCGGTTATAACTATCGTATGTCCAATATTGTTGCCGGTATCGGACGAGGCCAGATGCTCCATCTGAATGAACACATAGCTTTGAAAAAGAAAATATATGAGACCTATCGTAATGCATTTGCTGATATTCCTCAGATTCATATGAATCCATATCTTCCGGATTCAAAACCAAATTTCTGGTTATCTTCGATGACTCTGGATGAGGATTGCAAAGTAACACCCACACAGATTATGGACGCCTTGGATGCTCAGAATATAGAGAGCCGTCCCATTTGGAAGCCAATGAACCTGCAGCCTGTTTTTGCTGACTGTGACTTCATTCAGGCAGCAGAAGGCAAATCCGTAGGGCAAAGGATATTTGAACGTGGTGTTTGTCTTCCTTCTGATATCAAGAACACCGATGAAGATATGAAACGTATTATTCACATAATAAAGGGATTATTTGCATGATGATATATCGTAAATTCTTAAAACGTTTTTTTGATTTCCTACTTTCTCTCATAGCGATTATCGTATTCTCGCCGGTATTAGCAGTGACAGCGATTTTGGTACGGATTAAGCTGGGGAAACCGGTCTTGTTTCGTCAGAAGAGACCCGGAAAAGACGGGAAGATATTTGGAATGTATAAATTTCGCAGCATGACGGAAGAACGCGATGAAAATGGAGAACTTCTGCCGGACGAGGTGAGACTGACCTCCTTTGGTAAGAAGCTTCGCAGCACCAGTCTGGATGAACTTCCGGAATTATTCAATATCTTGAAGGGCGATATGTCAATTATCGGACCACGTCCGCTTCTGGTACAGTACCTGCCATTGTATAATGAGGAACAACGTCATAGACATGATGTGAGACCGGGGATGACGGGACTGGCCCAGGTGAACGGCAGAAATGCTATTAGCTGGGAAGAAAAGTTTGCTTATGATGTCACTTACACCAGAAATATAACCTTCTGTAATGATGTGCGTATTTTATGGAAGACGGTCATGAGTGTTTTGAAAAGAGAAGGAATCAGCTCCGAGACGCATGCTACCATGGAGGTCTTTACCGGAACCAAACCAGATAAATAAGGGTGAAAGGGAAAAAGATATGGATAAAAACATTTTGATTTTGAGCGCAGGACGCAGAGTAGAGCTTGTGAATTGTTTTCAAAATGCAAAAAAGAGACTTGGTATCACCGGCAAAATTGTTGCAGCAGATTGTTCTGATCTGGCTCCGGCTCTTTATTTCGCGGATACGCCTGTCATTGTACCACGCATTTCCGAGGGAATGGAGTATATTGATGCCATTATTGATATCTGTAACCGCGAGGCTATCGCTTTGGTCGTGCCTACGATAGACACAGAATTACTGCTTTTATCGGATAAAAAGGATTATATTGAGAAGAATACAAAAGCAAAGGTATTGATTTCTAACGCAGATGTTATTAGGGTATGCAGAGACAAGACCAATACGCAGCATTATCTGGAACAGCATCATTTTTTGGTTCCTCGTATGCTGGCGGAAGAAGAATTGAAAAGCAGAGATATAGAGTTTCCGCTTTTTATCAAGCCATTGGATGGCAGCTCGAGCATCAATGCGTTTAAGGTTCACAATCGCGCAGAGCTTGACACCTATCTCGGACTGATCGATCGTCCTATGGTACAGGAATTTATGGAAGGAACAGAATACACGATTGATGTTTTTCTGGACTTTGACAGCCAGCTGATTACCGCGGTTCCGAGGATTCGAATTGCTACCAGAAGCGGAGAGATTGCAAAGGGTAAAATCGTCCATGATACCGAGATTATTCAGGATGTATCACGATTGATGCAGGAGCTGAAGCCGATTGGTCATATTACGGTTCAATGTATGAAGACAAGAAGAGGCATTGAGTATATCGAAATCAATCCACGATTTGGCGGAGGAGCTCCCATGTCCATTATGGCTGGAGCCGATTCCTGTGAGAATCTTTATCGCCTGCTTTGTGGAGAAAAGCTATCGTATCGTGACGATTATCGTGCCAATGTTACATTTTTGCGATTTGACAGCTCTATCATGTTAAATGAAAATCTGAAACGGGAGAATATAGAATGAGAGCAGTTGTTTTTGATCTGGATGACACGTTGATTTCGGAGCGTGTGTACATTCGGAGCGGATTTCGTGCAGTGGCAAAACATCTCGAAGAAATGGAAATACTGCCCGATATTTGGGAAGATATCTATCCCAAGCTGTTAAGACTTTTTGATGAAGATTCTAAAAATGTATTTAATCGTCTTCTGGACAGCTATCATATAACATATGAGCCGGAGGATGTGAAAGAACTGGTTACTGTTTATAGAGAACATAAGCCCACAATAGTTTTTCATGAGGATGTCCTTTCCACCTTGCAGAAGCTGCGTGAGCAGGGGAAGAAGCTGGGCATTGTCAGCGATGGTTATGTCGTTACACAAAAGAATAAACTGGAGGCTGTGAATGCGGCACCTCTTTTTGATGAGATTATCCTGACCGATGAGCTTGGGAGAGAATTTTGGAAGCCCTCTACCAAGGCCTTTGAAATACTTGCTGAGAAATGGAAGCTTCCCTATGAAGAAATGCTTTATGTAGGGGATAATCCGGAAAAGGATTTTATCATTTCAAAATCGATTCCAATCAAAACAGCCCGTATTTACCGGGAAGATGCGGTATATTTAAATCACTTATACAAAGATGGATGGAAAGAGGATTATCCTCTAAAAAATCTGGGAGAAGTTGTATCCATATGAAAATACTTTTTCTGTTTCAAAAGTTCAGCTTCCGTTCTTCGACGATTTATTTGGATCTGGTCGAGGAAATGGTGAAGTCCGGTCATGAAGTAACCGTTTTGGCCGGTACGCAGGAGGCTGTGGAGGAAAACAAAATACAGGAAGAATCCGGTTGCCGCGTAGTCTATTTGAAACTACCGGACCAATTCCATGCAGGAAAGATCAAAAAGGGACTTGTTCAGGTACTGATGGGACCGATGATGATGCGCAGGATTAGGAAACACTTATGGAAAGACTCCTTTGACATGATCGTCTATCCTACACCGCCAATTACGCTAGCGGGCGTGGTGGGTAAGTGCCGTAGTCATTACAGAGCAAAGACATATCTTATGCTCAAGGATATCTTTCCGCAGAACGCAGTAGATATAGGCATGATGCGGGGTGGGTCACTTCTTCATCGATATTTCTGTGGCGTGGAGAGTAAGCTCTACGAGAATTCGGATGTTATCGGCTGTATGTCAGAGGCCAATATCCGTTATATGAAGCAGCAGCTGTCACCAAGACTTCAGGTACGTTTGGAGCTGTTTCCAAATACCGTACGCGTTCTCGATAGGGAAAAGCATTCTGTTATGTCCGATCCTGTGGATGAAAATCGTCCGGTTCGCTTTGTGTTTGGAGGCAATCTTGGAAAACCTCAGCACATCGATTTCCTGCTTCAGGGAATCGAACGGCTCAAAGAGGACAAACGGGCAGAATTTCTCATCATCGGGAGTGGAACAGAAGCTTCTCGAGTGGCGGATTTCCTGAAGGAACATGCATGTACAAATGCCCGCTATCTAAAGGAACTTCCCAGAAAAGAGTATGAAGAGGAACTCGAAAAGCAGGACATTGGAATAGTTATGCTTCGCCCTGATTTCACCATTCCGAATTACCCTTCGAGGATTCTATCCTATATGCAAAGAAGCAAGCCGATTTTTGCAGTCACCGACCATGTGACGGATATGAGGGAGCTTGTCACAAAGGAAGCGGAATGTGGTTTCTGGTGTCCGTCCGATGACTTAGATGCCTTTGTCAATACGGTAAAGGAAATCTGTCAAAAGAAAGCGCTACTTCCACAGATGGGCAGAAATGGACATAAATATATGAGCTTTTATTTTAATGTAGAACGTTCGGTTATGATTTTGGAAAACCATCAATAATAGAGATTATAGAAAGCGTAGGAATGATTATGCAGAATACGGAATCCATGTTTGAAGGAAAAACACTATTGATTACAGGAGGTACCGGCTCCTTTGGAAATGCTGTATTAAAGCGTTTTTTGAATACCGGAATCAAAGAGATACGTATCTTCTCGCGAGATGAAAAGAAGCAGGATGATATGCGTCACCTTTATCAGCAAGACAAAATCAAATACTATATTGGAAATGTAAGGGATCTTCAAAGTGTGCAGTCTGCGATGTTTGGCGTGGATTATGTGTTTCATGCAGCAGCCTTAAAGCAGGTTCCGAGCTGTGAATTCTTTCCGGTAGAAGCAGTAAAGACCAATGTACTCGGCACCGATAATGTATTGACAGCAGCCATTCAGGCAGGAGTAAAGAAGGTCATATGTCTGTCTACAGATAAAGCAGCTTATCCGGTCAATGCGATGGGAACCTCAAAGGCTATGATGGAGAAAGTATTTGTGGCTAAGAGCCGTACCACAGACACCACCATGATTTGCGGAACCAGATATGGAAATGTAATGTGCTCCAGAGGATCGGTTATTCCCCTTTGGATCGAACAGATTCGCGAAGGAAAGCCAATTACGGTAACAGAAGCAAAGATGACCCGTTTCATTATGAGCTTGGAGGAGGCGGTGGAGCTTGTACTGTATGCATTCAACAATGCATCCTCCGGTGATATTATGGTTCAGAAGGCGCCTGCCTGTACCATTGAAGTACTTGCTCAGGCAGTAAAGGAATTGTTCCATTCTGATGCAGAGATTCAGGTAATCGGAATCAGGCATGGAGAGAAGATGTATGAGACGCTTCTGACGAAGGAAGAATGCTCCCGTGCATTTGATCAGGGAGATTTCTATCGTGTTCCCAGTGATAACCGTGATTTGAATTACGACCAGTATTTCAGTAAGGGTAATCAGGAACACGCAAAAATAGAGGAATTTAATTCGAATAACACAGAAATACTGAATGTGGAGCAGGTAAAAGAGAAGCTTCTGGAACTGCAATACATTCGCGATGAAATTGAAAACTGGGGCAAATAAAATGAAAAAGATACTGGTAACCGGAGCAAAGGGCTTTGTCGGTAAGAATTTGATCTGTGAATTAAGAAATCTTGGTTACGAAGACATAATGGAATGTGATGTCGATACTACCGAAGAAGAACTGGAACAATATACAGAATCTTGTAACTTTGTCTTTCATTTGGCCGGAGTCAACCGTCCAAAGGAGGAAAAAGAATTCATGGAAGGGAATTTTGGATTCACTTCCACTCTTTTGGAAAAGCTAAAATCACATAAAAATGCAGCTCCTGTATTGATTACCTCTTCCATTCAGGCAGAGCTTGATAATCCTTATGGCAAGAGCAAGAGAGCCGGGGAGGATTTGCTGTTTTCTTATGGAGACGAGAATAAGGTAACCGTATATGTATATCGCCTTCCCAATGTATTTGGAAAGTGGTGCAGACCGAATTACAACAGTGCTGTGGCGACCTTTTGTAATAACATTGCCAATGATCTGCCGATTCAGGTGAATGACAGCAGCGTCGTGATGAAGCTGGTTTATATTGATGATGTGGTTCGCGAGTTCATTCATGCACTGGAAGGAAAGGCAAATGGAGAACGCTACAAATCAGTACCGATTGTGCATACGATTACACTGGGAGAGATTGTGGATTTGATCTATTCTTTTAAAGAGAGTCGTGGAAATCTTTCCGTACCTAATATGGCAGATCCTTTTACAAAGAAATTATACAGTACGTATTTGAGTTATCTCCCACAGGATGGTTTCTCCTATCCACTTAGGATGAATACCGATGAGAGAGGTTCCTTTACCGAGTTTTTACGAACAGAAGCAAACGGACAGGTTTCCGTTAACATCAGTAAGCCCGGAATTACAAAAGGGAATCATTGGCATCATTCCAAGAATGAGAAGTTCTTGGTGGTAAAGGGCAAGGGACTGATTCGTTTTCGTAAGATGGGAACAGAGGAAATTATTGATTATCATGTTTCCGGAGACAAGCTCGAGGTCGTGGACATACCAACCGGTTATACACACAATATTATCAACGAAGGCGAAGACGATATGGTTACTGTGATGTGGGCAAATGAAGCCTTTGATCCGGAGAATCCCGACACCTATTTTGAGCCGGTATAAACCTTCAAACAGATTCTTGTGTGGAATGGAGAGAAAATGAAAAAACTTAAACTTATGACTATTTTAGGAACGAGACCGGAGATAATACGTCTGTCAGCAGTTATCAAGTGCTGTGACAAGTATTTTGACCACGTGCTGGTACATACCGGGCAGAATTATGACTATACCTTGAACCAGGTTTTTTTCGAGGATCTGGAATTACGGGAACCCGATTATTATCTTGAGAGTGTAGGAAAAGACCTTGGTGAGACTATGGGTAATATCATAGCAAAGTCTTATCAACTGATGCAGGAGGTTCGACCGGATGCGGTTCTAATGCTGGGCGATACGAATTCCGCTCTTTCCGCAATCTCAGCAAAGAGACTGAAGATTCCGATTTTTCATATGGAAGCCGGCAACCGTTGCTGGGACTGGAATGTATCAGAGATGATTAACCGTAAGATTGTAGACCATATCTCGGATATTAATATGCCATATACGGAGCATTCACGTCGTTATCTGCTCAGTGAGGGAATCGATGGAAAGACGATTTTTGTTACCGGTTCTCCTATGCGTGAGGTATTGCGTGATCATATGGATAAAATCCAAAAGAGTGATGTTTTGGAACGTCTGGGACTCGAGTCCAGGAAGTATATCCTGTTATCAGCACATCGCGAAGAGAATATTGATCTTGAAGAGAATTTTATGGATTTGATGAATTCGGTCAATAACATTGCAGAGAAATATCAGATGCCTGTTATTTATTCGACTCATCCACGTTCCAAGAAGTTTATCGAACAGAGAAACTTCAAGTTCCATCCGCTGGTACAGAGCATGAAGCCCTTTGGCTTTTTAGATTATAACAAGCTTCAGATGAATGCTTACTGTGTTTTGTCAGACAGTGGTACACTTTCAGAAGAATCTGCAATGCTTGACTTTCCTGCCGTTCTGATTCGTACTTCAACAGAGCGTCCCGAGGTTTTGGATAAAGGAACCGTTGTCATCGGTGGTATTAAGGGAAATGATGTAGAACAAGCTACGGAGCTTTCGGTATCCATGTTTGAGAATCGTGAGGAAGTAGTTATGGCGGAGGATTATGCCGACACCAATGTTTCTGTCAAAGTAGTAAAACTGATTCAGAGTTATACCGAGATTGTGAATAAAACCGTTTGGTTAAAATAGTGGGGAGAACATGGTAATTGTAGTCAATGATATTGCGGCAAGCAAAACAGGAGCGTTATCGATTCTAACAGACTTCTATCATTATGTACGTGATAATGACACAGACAATAGGTGGATTTTCCTGGTAGGAGGTCCATGGCTTTCGGAAACAGAGAGAATCCGCGTAATTGTGATGGATGAAGTAAAGAAAAGTCAGAAGAACCGACTCAAATTTGATTTTTTCAGCGGCAGCAAATTTATCGAAAAGCTTTGTCCGGATGTAGTTCTATCCATGCAGAATACATTGACGGTTGGTAAGATACGGAGAAAAGATGGTGCTTTGGTTCCACAGGTTTTGTATGTACATCAGCCACTGGGTTACCAGAAGACAAAACGGTTCTCTTTATTGAAAAAAGAAGAACGGGAATATGCGGTTTATCAGTATTTTATAGGGGCATTGATTGATGCCTCCGTTAAGCGGGCGAATCGTGTGATTGTGCAGACGGAATGGATGAGAGAGGCAGTTCGGAAAAAGACAGGAATCCGGGAGAATAGGATAACGGGAATCCTTCCTCAGGTGGAGGACCTTTCTGCATATCGGAGCACAGATACCTTTCGGCAAAATCAGTTCTTCTTTCCGTCGGGAGAGATACTATATAAGAATCATGAATGTATATTAAAAGCTGTTTCATTGCTTAATCAGAGGGGTATTATTGATTTTCATGTACGTTTTACACTCAAAGGTCTGAGCGATGTGACATCACGAATCTATGAGGACCCCAATCACAATGTGGAATGGGGAGGACGTATCCCACGAGAGGAAGTAATTACCAGATATCGTACGGATACCCTGGTGTTTCCATCATATATTGAAACCTTTGGGGTGCCTCTTGCAGAGGCCAGGCAGATGAATACCGTGATTTTGGCATCGGATCTTCCTTTCAGCCGTGAAGTACTGGACGGTTATGAAAATGCTTATTACTTTGACCCATTTCGCGAAGAGGAGCTGGCAGATTTGATGGAACGGGTCATCCGAGGAGAGATAGCGCCAAAGAGAACATCCGAGGAAGTGTCAGAGGAAGCTTCTGCACAGATAACCGGAGATGACATGAAGATTACAGGAGCGAAGCAGAACAGTTATCAGAAAATCATTGATCTGATTCGTGAAGTTCATGAAAGATCATGAAAGATCATGACAGATTGGATGACCATCGAGCGGAATTCAAAACAGAGTCATGATTTCGTAAAGCGCTTTCAAATGGAGAAGAAAATGAAAGAGAAATTGTTGCAAACAAAATTTCATATCAGCGAGTGGTATTATCTGCTGGTCATGACAGGATATATCCTAACACTTATATCCGGTAGGATTCATCCCGGTGTAATCGCTTCCGGGCTGTTAATTCTGATTTATGCAGAGGTGATAGTACAAAAGGGAGTTACCACAAAGAGTACCATCGACCTCTTGATGATACTCTATTTTGCGTATCACTGTTTGTCCGGAATCTGGTGTGTGGCTTATGGAATGCCATTATCCGTATTCCTTGGGGAATTTGCGACTGGAGCATTGCCAATGATTTTCTATTTTGTAGGCAGAAATACTACAGAGCGTATGGATTCCTTTTATCAGAAATTCATCTATGCTGTGCTACTGGTTGGAACAGTGGGATTTATCCTATATATTTGGGCACCGCAATTTTATCTGGATTATTTATTTCGACTGAATTTGATTTCAAAGGCGGATGCAGGGACGATGCGAATCCGGATGATTTCCGTGATAGGAAGTATTCTGATGGGATATGTTTCTGTAGCGGCGATGCTTGCTTCTGCACACATACTATTGAATACAAGGGGAAAGAAAGGAAAGCTTTTTATCTTCCTAAATTGTTTTTTTGCCTTTATGAGTAACCAGCGTTCTGCCATGGTGGTAGCAATACTGGTACTTATTTATGTTAACCTGTTAGTATTTTTTACCTTTAAAATGCTGCCTAAAAAATACTTTTTAGTAGAATGTGGAGCACTGGCTGTGGGATTCGCCGGACTCTGTATGGTGTATTTTAAAGCAGTAATGAAGATTTATTACCGACTCGTATCCTTACCTGGAGCAATTGGACAGAGAAGCGATTCCTGGGTAGGCGCTGTCAATAATATGAAGAATCTGTGGCTTGGAAATGGACTTGGCGCAAATGGTCACAGAGCAGCAGGAATTACGGATCATTTGATTGCGGATGGAGGATTGGCTAAGATGTTCTGTGAGCTTGGAATTCTGGGAATGTCTGTTTTTATCTTTCTCATGATTCTGGTATTTAAAAAGGGTACGAAGCATCTGATGGAATGTGCGGCGGAGCTTGGAATCATAGCAATTACCTTGTTGCAGAGCATTGGTTCCAACATGCTGGAGTTTCAGCTGGCCACTCCGATTTTCTGGTTTGCAGTCGGAAGATGTGCCATGATTATTTGGAAAGAGGAGAAACCTTCTTCATGAAAATCGTATGTATGTATTTACCTCAGTATCATGAGTTTAAAGAAAATAATGAATGGTGGGGAAAAGGTTATACGGAATGGGTAGCGGTAAAACGTGCCAAACCGTTGTTCCCGGGACATATTCAGCCCAAGGTTCCAGTGGATGGTCATTACTACGATCTGGTAAAAGAAGGCGTGGAAACACTCACCCATCAGGCGGAGCTGGCGAATCAGTATGGCGTTTATGGATTTAGCTTTTACCAGTATTGGTTCTGTGGAAGGCAATTGATGGAGCAGCCAATGGAGATTTTATTGGCACATCCGGAGATCCCGCTGCGTTACCAGATTTGTTGGGCGAATGAGAGCTGGACCAGGACCTGGTACGATTTACAGAATGAAGTATTGATGGAACAGACCTATGGGACAGAAGCGGATTGGGAGAAGCATTTTCTCTATTTACTTCGATTTTTTCGGGATGAACGTTATATTAAAGTAGAAGGAAAGCCGGTTCTGCAGATTTATCGTACTATGGCGATTTCGTGCCTGCCCGAAATGCTTTCTTATTTCCAAAAAAGAGCCAAAGAGGAGGGTTTTGCCGGGCTCTATATTATGTCCGGTAATACAGCAGGAGAGCTCGAGACAAGAGAATCCTTAGTGGATGGCTACTACGATTTTGAACCGGGATTCACACTAAAGCATCATTTCTCGGTATTTCATAAGGAAAGCTATAATCTTTCGGTATTCTTGCGGACTTTGTATAATAAGGTCTCCAAAAAGAAGGTAGTAGAACGTATCATTCCTGCCGATTGGATACTAAATTCGATTCGAAATAGAGAGTATGAAGAGAATGAATTTCCGGGTTTGATTGCGGATTGGGATAATACGCCAAGAAGATCCTATAAGGGTCTGTTATATAAAGGCACCACACCTGAGAAGTTTGAGAAGACACTTCAGGAGCTAAAGAATAAGGTGGAAGGCAGAGCGAATGATTTCGTATTCATTAATGCATGGAATGAATGGGGCGAAGGAGCCAAACTGGAGCCGGATCAGGAAAATGGATATGGATATCTGGAAGCAGTCAGTCATGTGATGCAGCCGGATACCGATACAGGAAAGTTGGAAGAGTAATGGAAGAAAAGAAAATCAGTGTCATATCAATTATTTATAAGGTAGAGCCATATCTTCGTGATTGCATCGAGAGTCTTGTCAATCAGACGTACCAGAATATGGAGATTATCTTAAGTGTTGGAGAAGGAGATGACGCTTGTGTCAGTATTTGCCGTGAGTATGAACAAAAGGATAGTCGTGTAAAAGTCGTGGTGTGTAAACCGGCAGGAGTGTCAGATGCCCGTAATCATGGCTTGGAGCTTGTAACCGGTGATTATCTGGGATTTGTTGATGGAGACGACTGGATTGAGCCCGATATGTATGAGACATTGGTGCACAATCTGAAGCAATACAAAAGTGATATTGCAGTTTGTGGTCGTTTCTATGAATTTTCTAATGCAACGAAGCAGGATACAAGCAAGGAACCAATCGTATTGAATCCGAGTGAAGCCTTTCGTATGATTTTGACTGGCGGAGGATTCTTTCTTCATTGTTGGGACAAGCTTTTTACCAAGGAAGTATTTGAGGGAATTACATTTCCTATCGATAAGCACGTAGAGGACCGTGTTGTTGTGAATAAGCTACTCGACAGAGCAGAAAGGATTGTATATGACCCAACTCCCAAATATCACTTCCGCGAGCGTGCAGACAGTCTTTCCAAACAAGAACATATGGTTCGGATGAATACCATAGCAAATGTAGAACTGGCAGAATATGTTGACCGCGTGCATCCGGAACTAAAGGATACCATGCAGAGTTTTATGGTGTATGAGCATATTACCAGCATTCAAAATCTGATGCTGGAGGGAAGCAGGGAAGTAGAAGAGATACGTTCCCATAGAGATTACCTGAAGGAGAATCTGTCCTCCATCAAAAGGAATCCGAAAGTCAGTAAAAAGATACAGCTAAAGCTTTGGATGGCAATTCATTGTCCGGGCTTACTCACTTCCATCACTAGAAAAAGAATGCAGCAGGAAAATGACAAGTATGTCAGATTTAAACTATAAGGAGTAATACTTTGAGCGAAACATTGTTTCATAATAAAAAAATATTGTTGATTTGCCGTGAGACATATTCCAAGCCTTTGTGGTTTTTGGCAGAACGTCTCAAGAAGGACAATGAGGTAGCTGCCTTTTACATCATGTCTTCAGAATGCACCTATCATAAGTGCTATTACAATGAGCATACGTACTACGAGTTCAAAGACCATCAGAAGGATGTCAAGTTGTATGATGTACGAGACATTTGTGAGCAATTCACTGCAGGAATCAATGCGTACAAAAAGAGCGGAAAGTCCCCGATGGACATGGAATATCTGGAGATGTTGGACCGCGAGTACACACACTATAAGCTTTTAAATATGCAGCTGATGAGCTCTCAGATGAATACCAGACATTATCACTATCGTCAGTACTGGTCGGTTACTTCTTACGAGGAGAATACCTACTGGCTGGAACTGAATTATAAGAAGATCATTGGTATTTTGGACGAATTTCGACCCGATGTCATTCTGGATATGGATAACGCAGAGCTTCAGAGAACGATCCTCTGTGAAGTAGCGTACAAAAAGCATATCCCATGTATGACGATTGAGTATTCCAAATATGGATTCTATAAATATCCAAGCTTTCAAAATGCTTTTGGGATTGATCCTTATGTACGAAAGACCTATGAGGAACAGCTGCAGAAGTCAGATGAAGAACTAAAAGATGCTGAAGATTATATCCGAAAGTATCGTGCCGAGAACTCCATTATGAATAAAGAGTTTGCAGGGTCTGTCACAAGCCAGTATGAGCGTGACAGCTGGATCTGGATCTTACGAGTTATGCGGGGGAAGTTCCACTATTTCTTTGACCAGGATATCGCGAAGGGAAATTTGAAGACAAAGAAGACAAATAAAATGCTATTTGCTCCGACCCGTCCTTATATCGATTATTACTGGAAAGCGGAAACCAGAAAACGCATGTTGTACGGGAAAAATAAATACTTTGAAAATCCGGTCGAAGGTGAGGATTATGTTTATATGCCCCTCCATCTGATACCGGAATCCTCGGTATTTGTCAAAGCATCCTATTATGTGGATGAATGCAACCTGATCGAGCAGGTCTCAAAATCGCTTCCCATTGGATGGAAATTGTATGTGAAGGAGCACCAGGCGATGCTGGGAGAACGAGGTTTGGAATTCTATAAAAAGGTTTCCGAGCTTCATAACGTGCGCGTGGTTCAGGTTAACTATTACAAAGACCCCAAGCCGTGGATTGCAAAAGCAAAGGGAGTTGTTACCATTACAGGGACTGCGGCTTATGAGGCTGCATTGTTAGGAAAGCGCTCTATCGTCTTTGGAGAGGTTCCCTTCAGTATGATAGAGGGGATTACAAGAATTACGGATTTTGCACAGCTTCCAGAGGCAATACGGAGCTTTGGTGAGGTAGATAGCCTGCATTCTGCTGCTGCCTATATTCAGACGATAAAGGAAATCGGAACGGAAGTAAAAATATTTTACCTGATGGATGAGGCAGAACGCATTTTTGCCGGAAAAGCAGAACGAAGTGAGCAGTTTGAACAGGAAATGGATAAATTGATGGAATTCTACGAGAAAGGATACCGTAGGTATTTAAATGGAGAGGTGCGTGAATAGCATGGAAAGTACAATAATCAGTCGAGTGAGAGAAAAGAAATTTGTCCTGATAGCTGAAGTTGGAGTGAATTATTATGATATTGCGCTCCAGAGAAGCATTTCCAATATGGAGGCTGCAAAGCTCATGATCAAGGAAGCAAAAGAGGCTGGAATTCACGCTGTGAAATTTCAAACCTATAAAGCAGGAACGTTAGCTGCAAAGGCATCTCCTTCTTATTGGGATACCACGGAAGAGCCAACCACTTCACAATATGAGCTGTTCCGCAAGTTTGACAGCTTTGGTTATACGGAATACAAAGAATTACGGGATTACTGCGAAGAGCTTCAAATCGAATTCCTTTCTACAGCATTTGATTTTGAATCAGCTGACTATCTCGATGAATTGATGAACGTCTATAAGATTTCATCTTCTGATTTGTCCAACCTTCCATTTATCGAATACCAGGCAAAGAAGAACAAACCAATCTTACTTTCCGTAGGTGCGTCCAATCTGGAAGAGGTAGAGGCAGCAGTTGATGCTATCCGCAAGCACAACGAAAAGGAAATCGTTTTGCTGCATTGTGTTCTTGAGTATCCCACGCCTCTGCAGGATGCAAACCTTAACAAGATTGCAACCTTAGTAAGGCAATTCCCTGACCTTATCATTGGCTATTCCGATCATACGAAACCTACGGATAATTGCGATGTTATCAAGACCGCATATAATTTGGGCGCTGTATGCATCGAGAAGCATTTTACACTTGATAAGTCTCTGACGGGAAATGATCATTATCATGCTATGGATCCTTCTGATGCAAGAAAGATCCTTGCGGGAATCGATGAGCTCAACGTGATTCGCGGAAAGGGAGATATCATCTGCCTGCCAACCGAGACGATTGCCCGACAGAATGCAAGACGTTCGATTGTGTCTTCCATCGACATCAAAAAGGACACCGTAATCTCTCAGGATATGCTCACCTACAAGAGACCAGGCACCGGTATCTCACCCACCGAAAGCAACTACGTCATCGGTAAATGCGCGGCCTGTGATATCCCCGAGGACACCATCCTCACCCACGATATGTTACGCGACCTCTAAATCATAAATGGGACAAGGGGGACGGGGCTTTTGTTGCAAAATGAATAGTGATTATCAATTTGTTTACAAAAAGGATTTTGCAACAAAAGCCCCGTCCCCCTTGTCCCATTTTGCTAAAAATAAGTTTAGGAAGGAGAAGTTATGAGTGTGAAGGATAATAAGGTTCTGAAGTCGGGAATCTGGTATATTATTTCGAATATTCTGATTCGTGGAATCGGAATCATTACGTCTCCTATTTATACGAGGATGCTGACTCCGGCGCAAAAGGGACTAGCCGACAATTTTAATAGCTGGGTAAGCATCTTTACGACGGTTACGTGTCTGTGTTTGATTTATAGTGTGGGAAGAGCAAAGCTCGATTTTCCGGATAACTTTGATGAGTATATGTCGTCTATACAGGCGTTGTCGAGTGGATTCGGAATGCTGGTTTTGATTGGGGCAGTATGTAACCTGGATCGACTGTCGGGTATGCTTGGTTATCAGAAAGCAGAGGTTGTTTTGCTTTTTGTATATCTGATTATATATCCGTCACTGGATTACTTGCAGTATAAGTATCGCTTTGAGTATAAGTATAAAGAGAATATTGTGATATCGATAGTTATCTGCATATCAACGGTGCTGATGTCCATTGGATTGATGGTCGTGATGGAGGATAGAGCCTTTGCCAAAATATTGGGAACGGTGCTTCCGGGAATGCTGGTTGGTTTGTGGTGCTATCTGAATCTGTTTGTGAAAGGGAAGACCATTTATAATAAGGTGTATTGGAAATATGCACTGATGATTGGACTCCCAATGATCCCGCATGGATTAGCACTTGTAATACTCAATAAAATCGATTCCGTTATGATACAGAAGCTCTGCGCAAAAGAACTATTGGGAATCTATACGACAGGTTATAGTATAGCGGTTCTGCTTTCTGTGATTACAAATGCCATTGGACAGGCATGGCTGCCATGGTTTAATGAACAATTATATGAGAACAAGAAGGATACTATACGGAAAAAAAATATGCTTCTGATGGAACTCGGATGTTTTCTAACCATTGGGTTTATTGTTGTGGGACCGGAAGTCATTATGATTCTGTGTGGAGAAAAATTCTGGGATGCCAAATGGGTCATTCCGCCGGTAGCAATAGCGACGTTGTGCCAGTATTTCTATACAAACTATGTAAATGTTGAATTATTCTATAAAAAGACAGTATTGATAGCCGTGAATTCCATTGCAGCAGCACTTATCAATGTTGGCTTAAATGCGTACTTTATTCCTCGGTTTGGTTATCTGGCAGCTGCTTATACAACGCTTGCAGGATACTTTATTTTGATGATTCTGCATTATGTGGCTACGAGATTCCTGTTAAAAGAGCAGATTTATCATGACTTTACCTACTTTGTTATGCTAATTCTAACAGGAGCGGTGGGAATCGGATTCCTATATCTGTACCCCTATTGGGTGATTCGTTATGGTGCGGCAATTATTTTGTGTGGATTTTTGGCATTTGTGAAAAGAAATGATATAATAGACGTGATTGAGTTTTTGAAATCCAGGAAAACGAAAGAGTAATCTATATTACATAGAGTTGATAAAGCAAAAAGAGTAAGAACGGAGAATAATATGAAGATATTGGTAGTTATCCCTGCAAGAGGTGGTTCCAAGAGAATACCTAGGAAAAATGTACGTATGATGTGTGGCAAACCACTAATCTTATATTCAGTAACAAATGCTATCCACTTAAGTGAAGTGTATGAAACAGATATTGTAGTTAGTACAGATGATGAAGAATTGGGCAATATTGTCATGAAACAACAGGTTGATGTGATTTGGCGTGATGCAGTGCTTGCTACTGATAAGGTTACCTTGGATCCGGTTATCTATGATGCAGTAGTAAAAATGGAGGAACGTAAGCAGTACAAATATGATATTGTTATTACCATGCAGGCAACTTCACCAACCCTGAAGGCAGATACGATAATTGAAGCTGTAGAATACTTTATCAAACACACCTTTGACACTGTAATAAGCGTAGTGAACAAACCACATTTGTCTTGGACGGAGAAAGAGGGTGTTATAGTAAAGAACTATGAGAAACGTTTGAATAGTCAGGAACTTCCTAAGAACTACTTGGAGACAGGAGGGTTTCTTATCACCAAAAGGAGCTGCGTGTCCGAGACAGGAAGAATCGGGGAAAAAGTAAGTGTTTTTGAAACATCCGTGGATGAAGCGGTAGATATTGATTCTGCAGAAGACTGGATTATAT
The DNA here is from genome assembly GCA_964481705.1 of uncultured Lachnospiraceae bacterium. Taxonomy (GTDB): domain Bacteria; phylum Bacillota; class Clostridia; order Lachnospirales; family Lachnospiraceae; genus CAYZUC01. The sequence goes on along the minus strand of CAYZUC010000001.1, from coordinate 18,042 downwards.
GCGAGAATATTTTAGGAAGAAAGAGAATTCTTTTTCGTGCGGTCGGTCAGCAAAAGCTTGGTATGGGGCATATTTATCGATGCCTCACGATTGCTTATAAACTGATTGGACATGATCTTTTATTTGTTACAGATGATAAGAGTGATATGGGTATTCAAAAACTGACGGAGTCTTTTTTTCCTATGCGCGTAGTTGCGAGCGATGATGATTATGAGAAGATTTTAGCAGAGTATCAACCAGATGTGATAGTTAATGATATCTTGAATACAACAGAAGAGTATATGCAGCTAGAAAGGAAATATGCTACTCGAATCGTGAATTTTGAAGATGTAGGACCCGGTGCAAGACTTGCTGATGTGGTTATTAATGCACTCTATGAAGAAAATCGTACAAAGCTGAGCAATGTTTATGAAGGATTTAAATATTTCTGTATCCGAGATGAATTTTTGGAGGAGGCTCCGAAGGCGTTTTCGGATGAAGTCAAGAATATTATGATTATTTTCGGAGGCGCAGATCCTGCAAATCTTACCGGTCGTCTATATGACATTTGCAAGCTTCTCCATGAGAAGAATAAAGAGGTAGAGTTTCATATTATTACTGGATTTGCTTATGAAAATAAGGATGAAATTGTGACCGATGAATCCAAAAATATTTTTGTCCACCATGATGTGAAGCGTGTCAGCTCCTACATGTGTAAGGCGGATCTCGCTGTTACTTCTCAGGGAAGGACGATTTATGAATTGGCCAGCATGGGTGTACCGGCAGTCGTATTGGCACAGAATGAAAGAGAAGCAGAGCATGTATTTGCCGGTATTCAGAATGGATTTATCAATCTAGGACTCGGCAGCAGGACAGATGCGATAACAATTATTAAGACCATCCAGTGGCTGATGGAGACCCCCAATGTCCGAAAGGAAATGCGGAAGCTCCAGCTGACGAAGGAATTTGAAAAGGGACAACAGAGAGTGATCGATCTGATCCTGAAGTAAAATTCAATAGAATGGAGGCACATAGTCTATGATCAATATGACAGAAAGGAAAAAGGTTCTACTGATCAATTCTGTATGTGGAACCGGCAGTACCGGAAGGATTATGACCGGACTATACGATATGCTGACGGACAAGGGATACACTTGTATGATTGCGTATGGACGAGAAGACGCACCGCCCGGATATACTGCTTATCGTATTGGAACCGATTTTGATGTCAATATTCATGGAGGTATTAGTCGGATGACAGACCGCCATGGTTTTTATTCAAAAAAAGCAACTCATGCACTGGTAGAGCAGATAAAGGAATTTGATCCTGATATCATTCATCTGCATAATATTCATGGGTATTATCTTCATATACCTACGTTATTTCAGTATTTGAAACAATCGCGTGCACGCGTTGTGTGGACACTTCACGATTGCTGGAGCTTCACTGGACACTGTACACATTTTGAGTATATTGGCTGCAATAAATGGCAACATAGTTGTTCCCACTGCGAGCAGCTGAAGGAATATCCCAAGTCTCTTTTGTGCGATGCATCCACGAGGAATTTTGAGGATAAGAAACGACTTTTTACCCATATTCCCAATATGGTTCTTGTAACGCCATCCAGATGGCTTAAGATGAAAGTGGAGCAGTCCTTTTTGAAGAAGTATCCTGTGGAGGTAATACCAACTGGTCTTGACCTGAATGTTTTTCATCCAGTGGAGAGTGATTATCGTGAGAAGTATCATCTGGAGGGAAAATTTATTGTTTTAGGTGTTGCCAATCCCTGGAGAGAGCGAAAGGGCATTGAAGAATTTATGACACTGGGAAAAAGCTTGTCGGATCATTATAAGGTTGTTATGATTGGTCTGAAGGACAAGGAAATTGCAGCTCTGCCTCCTCAAATTTTGGGGCTTCCCAAGACAAACAGTTTGGATGAAATGATTGCCTGGTACAGTACGGCAGATGCTTATGCGAATCTATCCATGGAGGAGAACTTTCCTACGACCAATCTGGAATCTCTTGCCTGTGGTACGCCGGTAATCACATATAAAGCAGGCGGCAGTCCGGAGAGTATTACCAGAGAGTGCGGCTATGTAGTGGAGCGCTGTAATCTGGTTGGCGTGATGGCAGCACTGGATAAGATTCGTACCGGAGAGAGCATGAAACAGGCTTGTCTGCAACAGGCAAAGAAGTATGATGCCAATTTCCGAAGAGAAGAGTATTATCGAAAGATTTACCGTTGGGAAGCTACGGATTGAAATTGGTTACTAACTTGACAGGCGCTGATGGTAGCGCGAGAATGGGGATTTTATGAAAACGCTATGCAAGAAATTTCAAAAGAGCATTATATTTTTATTTGAAATCATCATATATCTGGGTAGCTACGCAGTTTTTTTTGCATTACTTGGAATCGATAACAAACAGTTACTTGTTCTGTCAAGAACATCTGTAGTTACAACGTTTACGTTCCTGATTGTAGGCTTTCTGCTTACGGTTATTTATGGAAAATATGACGTAGGTGTCAGAAAAAGCAAACCCATTATTTTGTCGCTGACTTTGGCAATCGTTTTGACGGATCTGGCCTCTTATTTGCAGTTGTCCTTCATGAACACGAATGATGATAATAACAAAGAATTTAAGCTGGAGTATTTTGGATTTTTGGTATTGATTATCCTGATTCAGATTCTCATTATCTCTTTTATGACCTATAGCGGAAATAAGTTTTATTTCTGGGTACAGGATCCGGAGAAATGCCTTTTAATTACCAAACACGAAGAAGAAACCCAGAAGGTACAGCGTGTCATTGGAAAGTTTCATAAGCGATATCGTATGGAAAAGGTAATCCACTATGGAGACGAGAATCTCAAGGAACAAATACGAGCCAACGAGACAGTATTTCTCTACGATGTACCGGTCGAGGAACGCACGGCAATCGTTAATTACTGTTATAAGCATTTGATTAATGTATATTTTAATCCGGAAGTGGCAGATATCCTCGAACAGAATTCCAAACAAATCATGCTGGAGGATATGAGCTTTTTGGCTTCGGAGTTCAAAGGCATGACTTTCGAACAGAGAATTATGAAGCGTCTGATGGATATCATTTTTTCGGCGCTTGCTTTGATTCTTACGAGTCCAATCTTACTCGTAAGTGCGATTTTGATAAAGAAGTATGACGGCGGAAAAGTGTTTTTTAAGCAACAACGAGCCACCATTCATGGAAAAGTATTTTTGATATACAAGTTTCGTACCATGAAGGAGAATGTAGAGAATCGTTCTGTGACGAAGGATGATGACCGAATTACTCCCATTGGTAAGGTGCTTCGAAAATATCGTATTGATGAGCTTCCACAATTTCTGAATATCATCAAAGGTGAGATGAGTCTGGTGGGACCAAGACCCGAGATGTTGGAAAATGTGGACGAGTATACGAAAGAAATGCCGGAATTCAAGTATCGACTTCGTATGAAAGCCGGACTGACCGGTTATGCTCAGATTATAGGTAAGTACAACACATCTTCCCGTGACAAATTGATGCTGGATCTTATGTACATCGAGAATTTCAGTATTCTGAAGGATATACAGCTGCTGTTTCAGACAGTAACCGTAATCTTTCAGGCGGATGACAGCACGGAGGCATTTTAATGAGAATTTTACTTGTAAGCCAGTATTTCTACCCAGAGAACTTTAGAATCAACGATCTTGCCATTCAGCTGAAGGAACGGGGACACGATGTCACAATTCTCACCGGAATTCCGAATTATCCGCAAGGACGATTTTATGATGGATATAGCATGTTTCGTCATCGCTATGAGATATGGAATGATATGGAGATACACCGGGTACCGATTTTTCCGAGATATAATGGCGCTTTAAGACTCAGTATTAATTACTTAAGCTTTGTGCTGTTTGGATGTTATAAGGCGAGAGTCATGAAGAAACATGAATTTGATATCATATATGCGTTTGGAACTTCTCCTATTACGCAGGCATTACCGGCACTGACCATGAAAAAAAGGATCGGAGCGCCGGTTATTTTGCATGTTCAGGACCTCTGGCCGGAGAATGTCCTTGCGCTTACGGGCGTGCGAAATAAGCTGATTATTCGGGCATTGGATCATCTCGTGGATAGAATCTATAATTCCTGCAATCTTATCCTGGGCACCTCCCACAGCTTTGTCGATAGTATTTCTTCGAGGAAGCATCTAAAGGATCCCTCCAAGGTGGGCTTTTGGCCACAGTATTCGGTTGTGAAAAAGTCATCTGAGACGAACTCTGATATGTATCCGAGCGGATATTTCCACATTGTATTTACTGGTAACATTGGTGAAGGACAGGGATTAACCAAGGTAGTAGAGGCGAGCGCCTTATTACGCGATGAAAAAATCTGTTGGCATCTGGTTGGGAATGGAAGAGCGTTATCAAAGATTAAAGAGCAGGCACTGGAGCTTCACGTTGAGGATCGTGTTTTCTTTCACGGAAGCAAGCCGGAGAAAGAGATTCCTGCTATTTTGAATGGTGCGGATGCCGCTTTGATGATTATGAACGAGAGTCCCATTTTTGAAAAGACAATACCGGCAAAATTTCAGACCTATTTATCCTGCGGTTGTGCTGTGCTTGCATGCGTGAAGGGTGAAGTAAAGAATCTGGTGGAACAGGAAGAACTGGGTCTTTGTGCTCCAGAAATGACAGCAAAAGCACTTGCTGAGACAGCAAAAGCTATGTCACGTACCGCGTTGGAACAGATGGAGAGATATCGTCACAACGCACGTGCATTCTCCGAGAGGGAATTCGACCGCGACAGGCTGATTGCCAGACTGGAGTCGGAAATGATGCGCTTATTGTGATAGATGTGAGGGAACGGGGATTATGATGACTTTTACTTTCTTTTCAAATTATTTTAATCATCATCAAAAGGCGCTGTGTGATGCGTTATATGATAAGCTTGGTTCAGGTTTTACCTTTGTTGAAACAGAGCCCATGGAAGAATTTCGTTCCAAGATGGGCTGGGGCAGGGAAGAGATACCCTCTTATGTCCTAAAGTCGCATTTGTCAGAGGAAAAGAAACAGGAAGCCATGCGGCTTGGGGTCGAAAGTGATGCTGTTATGATCGGAAGTGCACCAGAGTGTTTTATTGAGGAGAGGATGCAAAAAAATCTTCTGACTTTTCGCTATACAGAGCGACCGCTTAAAGAGGGATGGTTCAAAATGTTGATTCCTCGACTTGCCAGGAAATTTTACCACATACATTATCGGAATCGAAGAAAAAATATCTATGTACTGGGTGCGAGTGCCTATGCGGCGGCAGACTATCGGATATTGCGCTCTTATCCAGGCAAATGTTATAAATTTGGTTATTTTCCTTTTATCCCGGAATTGGATATAGAAGCCTGTATGCAGGAAAAAGGGAGAAACCATCCACCGGTTGTTTTGTGGGCTGGACGTTTCCTGAAGCTAAAAAGAGCGGACTTACTGCTCCATGCATTGCATCAGCTTTCCGAAAGGGAGATTGATTTTAAGCTTCGAATGGTCGGAAATGGCGAAGAAGAGGCGCATTTAAAGGAATTGGTAAATAAGCTCAATTTGACAAAGCAAGTAGAGTTTCTTGGCTTCCTATCTCCGGAAGCAGTTCGTACAGAGATGGAGAAGGCGAATATATTTGTCATGACCAGTAATTTTTTAGAGGGCTGGGGTGCTGTTATATATGAGGCATTAAGTGCCGGCTGTGCAGTCGTGGCAAGCCATGCCTGTGGCTCTACTCCCTGGTTGGTGAAACCTGGTGTAAATGGTTATATTTTTAAAAGTGGCAGCAGGAATAGTCTGGCAGATAAACTGGAATGGTTACTCAAATCAAAAGAGCAGACAGAGAAGCTGGGACGAAATGCTTTTGCACAGATGCATGATATGTGGAACCCTCAGATAGCAGCAACAAGATTACTGGAATTGTCTGAGAGCCTAATAAACGGAGAACAACGAGTATATGAGGATGGCCCCTTAAGTCCTGCGGAAATAAGAAAAAACAACTGGTTTCATGAGTAATGGAAGGAAAGTCGGGAATGAATCAGGAAACAAATCAGAAAAAGAAAGTGATGTATCTTCTTGAATATCCTTTGGACTTGCCGGGAGGTGCGCAGATGTCAACGGAGAGCATCTGTGATGGACTTCTTACTTCGGAATTCACCCCCATCGTTGTATGCCCCCATCTGTTAAATAAAAAGCCATCGGATTATTCTTTTACGGTTCTTACCTATCCAATGGGAGAGAAACGTCTTGAGAATCTGTGGGTTCGTATCTTGTGGTTTCGAAAAATCATTTCCAGAGAAAAGCCGGATCTGATTCATATTCAGATGCCGGAATCCCTGATCACCTTTGGACTTTTACGTGGTTTGGGTGTTGGAAGAAAAAGTGGTGTGATCTTCACGGATAGAGGGATGTATTATGGATATCGTAAACGCTCCATGCTTCTTATGAAGCATGCATTGAAGCATACCGATTTGATTTTGTGTACGACAAAGAAGAATCAGGAGCTATGGCAGGAGAACCAGTCTGTTTGTCCCGTAAAGGTGGTTGCGAATACAATTAATGAGTGTTTTTGTGATTTTGATGAAACGAAGAGAGTACACGAAGGCTTTGTGTTAGGATTTGCGGGGCGTATTTGTGAAGAAAAGAACTGGCCTCTGATGCTGCGTCTATGTAAGGAATTGAAGGACACCGGTATTGATTTTCGAGTTTCCGTTGTTTTGTCGGTATTTGAGCCGGGAGACGATGAACAAGTTGGTAACATTTTGCACGGTTTATGTGATATACTGGGACAGGAAAATGTGGAGAGCCATCAGGACTTAACACAGGCAGAGATGGCTGATTTTTATTATGGAATCGATGTTTTTGTGATGACAAGTCGATTTGAATCCTTTGGTAAGGCAGCAGTCGAGGCTATGAGCCGCAAGTGCGCCGTTGTTTCCACAGCAGTAGGTGGACTTCCGGAGGTAATTGGAAAAGAAGAGAATCTGTATACGGAGGATACTCTGGAAAAGGGTGTCGCATATATTCGCAGACTGTTTGAGGATAGAGAGCATTGTAAAAAGGACCAGGAGTATTTTTATCAAAGATATCTGCATGAGTTTTCCGGACAGAAGTGTCTGGAGGATCATTTAAAGATATATCGTAAGATTTAGCTAATGTGGAGGATGAAAAAATGGGATTGTATGAAGAACTTGTTGCAAAGAAGGAAAAGCTCGCGCTGGTTGGTCTGGGCTATGTTGGAATGCCAATAGCGGTAGCGTTTGCCAAGAAGGTAGACGTGATTGGATTTGATCTGAATCAAAGAAAAATCGAGGCTTATCGAAATGGGGAAGATCCTACCAATGAAGTAGGAGCAGAAGCAATTCGTCAGACTACAGTTGATTTTACATATGAGGAAAAGAAGCTAAAAGAAGCAAAATTCATTATTGTTGCAGTACCAACGCCTATCAATTCGGACAAGACTCCGGATCTGTCGCCGGTTGAGGGAGCCAGCTGCGTAGTTGGAAGAAACCTGACAAAGGGTTCGGTAATTGTATATGAATCAACGGTATATCCTGGTGTTACCGAGGATATCTGCGTACCGATTCTGGAAAAGGAATCCGGTTTGAAATGTGGAGTGGATTTTAAGATAGGTTATTCACCGGAGCGTATTAACCCCGGAGATAAGGTACATCGTCTGGAGAATATTAAAAAGATAGTATCCGGAATGGATGAAGAGACTCTGGAGACCGTGGCATCTGTTTATGAGCTTGTTATAGAAGCAGGAGTTCACAGAGCGGGTTCCATCAAGGTCGCAGAAGCTGCTAAGGTAGTAGAAAACAGTCAGAGAGATATCAACATTGCATTTATTAATGAATTGGCACTTGCTTTTGATAAAATGCACATTGATACACGTGAAGTTATAGAGGCCATGAATACAAAATGGAATGCTTTGGGCTTTTATCCCGGACTGGTTGGTGGACACTGTATTGGTGTTGACCCATATTATTTTGTTTATGAGGCAGAGAAGCTGGGGTATCATTCCCAGATTATTTCTTCCGGTCGAAGGGTCAATGATGATATGCCGGAATTCATTGCAGACAAGATCATCAAACAGCTTGTGATTGCAAATAAACGAGTAAAACAGGCGAAGGTCATTTTCTTTGGAGCTACATTCAAGGAGGATTGTCCTGATGTACGTAATTCCAAGATTATGGAAGTTGTGGAACATGTCAAGAAATTTGGAATAGATCCCTATATAGTGGATCCCCATGCAAATGCAGAGGAAATAGAGCGCGAATACCACTGCAAGCTTTCCGACATGAGCGTTGTAAAGGATGCGGATTGTCTGGTACTTGGAGTAGCACATGAAGAATTCCGCAATTTGAGCCTTGACCAGATTGACAGTTATTTTGGAACTATGCCAAATGAAGAAAAAGTGCTCGTAGATATTAAGAGTATTTTGGATAAGAAACAGGTTGAAGAGAAGGGTTACTGCTACTGGAGATTATAGTGCATGGACGAAAAGAAACCATCTGCATTTAGCGGATTCCTGCGATATTTCTATGGGAATTTTGTGGTTCTGATCTTGGGATTTATATCGACACCGCTGATAACACGTGTCATGTCGACAGACGAGTATGGACGTTCCGGCATGTTCACTACAGCGGTGACGGTTATCTATATCTTTGCTATTCTAGGTATGGATCAGACCTATATCAGGTATTACTATAAAGAGGGAGTCGATAGACTTGCTCTTATGAAGCGTTGTCTGCTTCCGGCAGTTGGAATTGTAGTAGCACTTACCATTGGTTATCTTCTTTTTGCGGAGTATGCCAATCAGTTTCTATTTGCAAGGAATGGACTTGATATAACGATTCTGGTTATTTCATACACCATTATCTCAGTATTTGAACGTTTTATGTTTCTTGATATTCGTATGCAGCAGAATGGAAAGCTGTATTCTAATCTCAATATATTGTCCAAGGTTTTATATATTGGTTTGATTTTTGTGTTCTATTTTCTACTGGGGGATGATTTCCGGGTAGTATTGTATGCCATGACGATTTCCCTGGGTGTGATTACAACCTTTATAACGCTTCGTTACCTGTGGATTCATCGACGTCAGATACAAAAGAAAGAGGCTTCCCATCGCCTTGATATTTCCCAGAAGGAATTGATACGATACGGAATGCCATTTATTATGGTTTTGTTGATGGAGTGGATTTTGTCCTCATGCGATCGTTGGGCGCTTCGTATCTGGCGTACCTATGATGAGGTTGGAGTTTATTCATCAGCAATGACAATTATGTCGATTCTTTTGACCTTTAAGGCAACCTTTGTCGCCTTCTGGTCACCGGTTGCCATGGAAAAGTATGAGAAGGATTCTGAGGAATCCTGTCGCTCCTTCTTTCGACAGGCCTTTGATATTACCCAGTTTCTATGTATTTTGGGAGCCTTTGGCTTGATTCTTTTTCGTGATGTGGTTGTTCTATTACTGGGCGAGAAATATCGTGGGGCAGTTACCATCATTCCCTTTTTGACGTTGATGCCTATTTTCAGTATTATGTTCGAAATCACCAATCAGGGGATCAAATTCTTAAAGAAGAACCGTTATCTGAATTATGCTTCGGCTGTGGCGATTGTTTGTAACCTTGCTGGCAATTGGATCCTTGTACCAAGATTTGGGGGAACCGGCGCTGCGGTTGCAACAGGTTTAACCTATATTGCCTATTTTGCGATGGGCTCCTTTTTCTCGGAAAAGTGTTACCCGGTTGGTTATCATTATGGAAAAACGATTCTTTATGCCATTGCTCTGATTTTATACGCAGGAGTCACATCGTTTTGTTCGAATACATGGATTACCGTCATTTTAGGCGTTCTTGGAATCGCGATCTGTTTGATTCTTGATCGTAAGGTAGTAGGTATTATTTGGAACTTTGGTATGGATACCATATCCCGTTTGAGAGAAAAGAAAGGGAATGCATGAAAACAATTAGTAGGGAAAAGTTTATAATGCTTATCTTCCGCCTTCTGGTTCTGATTCTGTTTCTTATGGCGCTGTTTATTTCATCTGCAAAGGTATGTGTTATCTTCGGTATTCTGGCAGTTTTACTTGTAGTACTGTCTACCTGTGGAGTATGCTTTCAAAAGTGGATTCCTATTCTGTTTGCCGGTGCTTTTCTCTTGCTGAATCTCTATTACAATCAAAAGAACTTAAATACCGTAAACCCAATGACAAGAATTACTTCGCAAACCATCTATCAGCAGGAACAGTATGAGAATCAAATCTATCCGGATAATTTCATTCGTCTGCTGATTCGAGATAAAAGGATTTTGCTTCCGGAGGAGGTTAAGCTATATTCGGAGTACAGCTCTTATGGAAGGGACACGGAAGAGGGAAACCCTTTTGCAGAGAGCTACTTTGTAGATAATAATTACACGCGTTATTTCAAGGCGTTTTCGAAAGCTAGTACCTTTGACCCTGCCTTAAAAACAATAGACGGAATCGCAGTAACGGACAGAGAGCGTGATTTTGTATCGCTTGGTATCAGCAATGATTTCTTGCGTTATTCCTTTTTGCTCAATGAGGAGAATATCCAGCAGGCTTCCTACTTCTGGTACTCATGGTATTATTATTCTCTGGCAGAAGAAGAGCAAAAGTATCCTGAGGTGTGGGTGAATCTGAAGGGGATTGCTGCTTCTGAAGCTCTGGTAGCAGTATGGGATAAGGATGAGAATCTTTATCTGATGAGTGAAGAATACTATCGAGAGGAGGTTGTTTCTCATGAGTAATGAAATCTCCCTGCTGTTGCAGTCTATGTCGAAAGGATTTTACCTCCATCAGGTTTTAACGATTCTTGGTGTGTTTTTGCTGGGTTATTTATTCTTATTCCTGGTAATGAAAGAGAATCGTATCTGGAAGGCGCTTCTGGCATTTCCCATCGGACTTTCCTTGTGGGGATTGACAGGATTCACATTGTTGGTTATAGGGATTCCTTACAATCTTATCCGTATCATAAGTGTATTAGTTTTGCTGTTTGTTCTTCTTGCAACTCTTACACGAAAGAGAAAACGTGAGTTTTCCGTAAGGTTCTTATTGATTTCCATGGGAGCAGCAGTGGCAGCATCATGTATCGCAACATCTTCTCTGCTGTCCATAAGTGTGTCAAACGATACGGTATATTACTACTCCTTGTATCCGGAGACGATTGTTAAATCAGGATTTTATAAGTCTGCATATGACGTATTTCTCACGGATGTAGGACAGACAACAGCATTGATTAATTGTCTTCCATACTTTTTTGGCTTTGACCAGACTTTTGGAATACAACACTTTTTCAATATGAATTTCTGTCTGATTTTCTTTGTGGCGATATATGAGACATTAAAGCAAGAAGGAAGTAAGGATAAAATGGATGGGAGGAGATTTGTCATTGCATGTGTGGCAACTTTATTCTTGCTATCATCGACTCCTTTTCTGATTACATCAAAGTGGGTGTTAGCGAATGTCTACTTTATGGACTTTATGTTCCTGATTTTCTATTTGGGAATGAAAATGGAGCGCGAGGAGGGAAGAGACAATTCCCTGTGGATTCCCATTGCAGTATTGGTGGCCATGTTTTCCATGATGCGTATGGAAGGTGGCATAATGGCTTGTTTACTGCTGCTGTGTCTGTCCTGTCTGAAAATATCTAATCGTGAATTAATACTTTATGTTGCATTACCAATTAGTATAACTCAGTTACTCTATTATGTGAAACTCTTTGTTGGACTGAGGATACACCCCCTCTACAGTTTTCTGGATGCAAAAAAAGCAGTTGTTATGATTGCTATGATACTTGTTCTGTTAATTTATTTACTATGGATTCGAAATCGACGATTCTTATTGTTGACGAAGTATCTGGAGTATTGGATTGTTGCAGGATTATTGTTGGGGAATTTGGGGCTTCTTGTTTTGAATCCCAATCGTTTTCTTACAAATCTAAGCTGCTTTGGACAAAATATTATTTTACAGAACGGATGGGGATATTTCGGACTCATATTTTTGATTTATTTGTTAATCCTTCCGCTCGAATGGAAGTTTCAAGGGGGAAGGATTTCCTATCCCAGTCTGTTCCTGATTGGCTATATACTATTTACCATTGCCGTATGCTGGGCAAGAGGAGCAACGCTTCGAATTGGGATTGGCGATTCCGGCAACCGCGTTATGATGCAGGTCGTGCCGTTTGCAGTGTTTCATATGACAATCCATATGGGACGTGTTATAATAAATGTTATGAGAAAAGACGGAGGTAAGGAGAAATGAAGTATTTTGTGACGGGAGGAGCTGGATTTATCGGTTCCAATATGGTGGACAGACTTTTATCAGAACCTGAGAATGAGGTTGTGGTTTATGATAGTTTTGTGACAGGAAGAAGAGAATTTCTAGAGGACGCAGGAAAGAATCCCAGATTTACTCTTGTAGAGGGAGATACCGGCAGTCTGGAGGATTTGACAAAGGCTATGAAGGGGTGCGAGTTTGTATTCCACTTTGCAGCGAATGCTGATGTGAGAATGGGAACCGAACATCCCGGTAAGGATTTGGAGCAGAATACGATTGCTACTTATCATGTATTAGAGGCTATGCGTGCGAACGGGATCAAACGAATTGGTTTTTCTTCTACGGGTTCCGTTTATGGAGAAGCAGAGGTGATACCGACTCCGGAAAATGCACCCTTTCCAATTCAGACATCTCTATACGGAGCATCTAAAATGGCGTGCGAGGGTTTGATCGCTGCCTATTGTGAAGGTTTTGGTTACACGGCTTATATTTTCAGATTTGTATCAATTCTGGGAGAACGTTATACACATGGTCATGTCTTCGACTTTTATCGGAAGCTTACAGAAGACCCAACGAAGCTTTATATCCTTGGAAATGGAAAGCAAAGGAAATCTTATCTGTATGTGAAGGACTGTCTGGAGGCAATCCTCACGGTGGTCCGAAATGCAAAGGAGAAGGTTAATATCTATAATCTTGGTACTGATGAGTATTGTGAGGTAAACGATTCCGTTGGCTGGATTACCGGTCATATGGGATTAAAACCGGAACTTAGCTATGCCGGTGGGGAACGTGGCTGGATTGGAGATAATCCGTTTATCTATCTGGATACAAAGAAGGTACGTTCTTTGGGATGGGAGCCAAAGGCAACGATTCAGGACGGTATCATCAAGACAGTAGAGTATCTGGAAGCTAATAAATGGGTATTTGATGTTAGAAAGTAAAGGAGTTTTCTATGATTATTGCACGTAGTCCGCTTAGAATATCACTCGGAGGTGGTGGAACCGATCTGCCCTCTTATTATCAAGAGAAAGAAGGATTCCTGATTTCGGCTGCTATCGATAAATATGTCTATATTACGCTTCATCAGACCTTTGAAGAAGAAATCCTGTTAAAGTATTCGCAATTTGAAAAGGTAAAGACGGTTGATGAGATCAAACATCCTATCATAAGAGAAGCGATAAAAATGGTTGGACTTCCGTCCAACAACATTGAGATTTGTTCTATGGCAGATATTCCGGCAGGAACTGGACTTGGCTCCTCCAGTACGTTTACAACAGCATTGTTAAAGGCATTGCATGCCTTGAATGGCAATATTGTCAGTACACGAACTCTTGCAGAGGAAGCATGTGAGATTGAGATGAATCGCCTGAAACAGCCCATTGGCAAGCAGGATCAGTATATTGCCTCTTACGGTGGAATTACCTGTATGAACTTTCACAAGGATGGGTATGTCTGGGTAGATCCATTAAATATATCCAATGAGACCTTTTACAATCTGGAGGACAATCTTATCCTTTACTTTACCGGTTTTTCGAGATCTGCCGGCAGTATTCTTGCAGAACAGGATGAAAAGAGTAAAAAGAAGGACAATGATATGATGAAGAATCTGGATTTTGTCAAGGATCTGGGTTATCAGAGCAAGAAAGCCTTTGAAAAGGGTGACTTGCGAGAATTTGCTGATATCATGAATGTACATTGGAAATATAAGAAGCAGCGATCCGGCGGTATGAGCAATCCACAGATTGATGAGTGGTATGAGCTTGCCATGAAGAATGGTGCTCTTGGTGGCAAAATGATTGGAGCCGGAGGCGGCGGATTCCTAATGTTCTATGCAGATGATAAGGTAAAGCTTCGTGAAGCGATGCATCAGACCGGGATGTCTGAGGTTCGCTTCCGCTTTGAGAAAGAAGGAGCAAAGATTTTATGATCAGACCGGAGGATACTCAGGTTGTCGTGTTGATGGGCGGCCTTGGTACTAGACTGAAAGAATATACGGTACATTGTCCGAAACCACTGGTAGAAGTGCAGGGAAAGCCTTTTTTCTACTACCAGCTCTCGTTGATGAAAAAGAACGGCTTTCGAAGGTTTCTGTTTTTAATTGGTTATAAGGCAGATATGATTGAGGAGTATTTCGGAGATGGAAGTGACTTCGGTGTGACGATTTCCTATTGCTACGATGGGGAAGAGCTGTTGGGAACCGGAGGAGCGGTCCGCAGGGCTTATGATAAGCTGGAGGATGATTTTATCCTGATGTATGGGGATTCCTTCATGGACATCAATTTCTCTGAGCTTCTCTTACGTTATGAGAATGGTAAGAAGCAGGGTGCAAAGGCCTTGATGACACTTTTAAAGAATCAGAATCGCTTTGATAAGAGCAATGTTGTGATGAAGGATGGTAAACTGGTTCTCTACGATAAGGGGAATCCGGCTCCGGAAATGGAGTATATTGATTATGGGATTTGTATGTATGAGAAATCTGTATTTTCTCAGTATCCGGAACACACAAAGTTTGATGTTGCCAAGATACAGAATGAATTATCGTTATCTGGAGAAATAGTTCCGGATGTGGTAACAAAGCGTTTTTATGAGATTGGCTCTCCAGAATCCTTGCAGGAATTCTCAGAGTATGTAAAGCATCGTTTTATAGAATCCCACCCGGCTGTTTTTTTGGATCGGGATGGTGTAATAAATGAGATTGTATGGAACGAAGATATTGAGCAGTTGGATTCTCCCTTATGCGTATCGCAGTTTCGTTTTCTTCCAAATGTCTTGGAAGGCTTGAAGAAGATACAGGAAAAGGGTTATTATATCTTTGTTATTACGAATCAGCCGGCGGCGGCAAAGGGAAAGACAACCTATGAGCGTCTCTACGATATCAATACCTATATGGTGACAGAGCTTGCCAGACAGGGAATACACATAGAGGAAGTTGAGATGTGTACCCACCGCTCTGAGGATGGATGTGCTTGTCGAAAGCCAAAGACCGGATTGATTGATCTGGTCGTGGATAAGTATCAGATTGATATGGAACACTCTGTAATGATAGGAGATTCCTATACCGATATCTTATGTGGAAGGTCAGCAGGGACAAGAACCGCCCTTATAGGCGGCCTGAAATGTGATGTATGCAGTAAATTGGAATATAATAAACCGGATTTCATTATCGGTGATTTATATAGCTTTTCTCAGAGCATCTGAGAGTATTATTGTTCAATGGTGATAGTGGGCAGTGATTGCACTGCGAAGGAGGAAAAATGAACAAGGAAGAGTATGTAACACAGTATTTACAGGAAACACAGAAAATCGTAGAAACAGTCTCCAGGGAAGAAATCGGTAAGGGAATCGATATCCTGAAGGCTACCAGAGATCAAGGAGGAAGACTCTTTATTCTGGGAGTAGGCGGAAGTGCGGCCAACGCATCTCATGCTGTCAATGATTTTCGCAAGATCGGCGGAATTGAGACGTATGCACCAACGGATAATGTATCAGAGTTGACTGCTCGTACAAACGATGAAGGATGGGAGACTACCTTCACAGAATGGCTGAAGACATCCAGAATCTGCGACAAGGATACGGTGATGGTTCTGTCGGTAGGCGGTGGTTCAGAGACGACGTCTTTAAATATCGTCAATGCACTCAAGCTTGCCAAGGAAAGAAAAGCAAAGGTTATTTCCATCGTATCGAGAACCGGCGGATATGCCAAACAGGTATCTGATTCCTGTGTTTTAATTCCGGTCGTAAGTGAAAAACGTATTACCCCACATGCAGAAGGCTGGCAGGGCGTTATCTGGCACCTGATGGTCAATGCAATCAATGAATAGGGGGTAGCCAATATGAGATTTGAGGACTTAAGAATTCAGGTATTTGCAGATGGAGCAGATATCGAAGGAATGAAGGAAGAATATAAAAAGGGCTATGTCAAGGGATTTACCACCAATCCGACCTTGATGAAAAAAGCTGGAGTAAAGGATTATGTTACATTTGCAAAGGAAGCGATCCGTCAGATTCCAGATCTTCCACTTTCGCTGGAGGTATTTGCAGATGATTTTGATAAGATGGAAAGAGAAGCAAAAGTAATTGCTGCTCTAGGAGAGAATGTCTACGTTAAGATTCCCATCACCAACAGCAAAGGAGAAACGAGCATTCCTTTGATTCGGAAGCTGTCGGAAGCAGGTTTACAGCTGAATGTTACAGCCTGCTTTACGATTAAACAGGTAAGAGAGACAGTAGATGCTTTTGCGCCGGGTACCAGGAATGTGGTGTCGGTCTTCGCCGGAAGAATCCTGGATGCAGGAGAAGACGCTATGGCAATTATGAAAGAGACTGCTGCAATTTGTAAGGAAAAGCCCGGGACGGAAAGCCTGTGGGCGAGCTGCCGCGAGGTCTACAATATCGTTATGGCAGATCAGTGCGGTGTTGATATCATTACCGTTACCAATGATATTCTCCATAAGCTGCCGAATCTAGGTAAGGATCTGACACAGTTTTCACTGGAAACGGTACAAATGTTTGTAAGGGATGGACAGAGTCTTGGCTTTTCCATTCTATAATACGTTTTTGTATACGATAACTACTATTTCTCCTTATTCTCGGATTAGAGTTCGAGAGTAAGGAGGATGGTAGTTTTTCTTTACCATTTCTTTATACTTTATTTGCGATTGCTTTATCCTGTTGTTTTATGATAAGTGCATATCAGAAAGGAACAAAGAAAGGACGGCAAACGAATGGAATATGCAGTAAGGACAGAACAGCTTCAAAAAGCATACAAAAATCAAAAGGTTTTGGATCATGTATGTATGCACGTGGAAAAGGGTGCTATTTATGGATTGATTGGCAGAAACGGTGCAGGAAAGACAACATTAATGAAGATGATTACCGGTATGGCTTATCCGACAGCAGGAGATATCTACCTCTTTGGCGAGAATACGAAAACAGATCAGAAAAACCAGATGAGATTAGGTAATCTTATAGAGAATCCTGGACTTTATCCGGGTATGACCGCATTTGAAAATATGCGCCTGCAGGCAGTTGCTATGGGAGTATACCGGAAGGAAACCGTGTATGATCTTTTGGACCTGGTAGGACTGGGGGATGTTGGAGGAAAAAAGGTTAAGAATTTCTCCATGGGTATGAAACAACGACTGGGAATTGGAATCGCACTGATTGGATCACCCGACATGTTGATTTTGGACGAACCCATCAATGGTCTTGACCCACAAGGGATCATTGAGATTCGTGAGCTTTTGATGAAGCTTAACAGGACAAAGAACATGACTGTTATCATCTCCAGTCATATTTTGGATGAACTGTCCAGAGTGGCTACGAAATACGGAATCATTAACTCCGGAGAGCTGATGATGGAGCTTACAGAAGAAGAACTACGTGAAAAATGTGCTGAAAAGGTGGAAATCATTACAACAGATGTTGCACACGCAGAGGTGGTATTGGAGAGTATGGGAATACGCGATTTTCGAGTGGTAGATTCCAGGACCATCGAGGCCTACTCTTGTGTAGACCGTAGTGCAGAGATTAACACCAAGATGGTCATGGAAGGCGTCTTGATACAATCCATACAGATTAAGTCAGACACGCTGCAGGAATTCTTCTTAAAAGCGACATCCGGACAAAAGGAGGGAAAATAGATGTTAAATTTGATTCGTATGAATTTATTAAAGGTAATGAAAATGAAATCCTTATACGTGATCAGCGTGGTTGCAGCTTTATTTTGTGTTAT